>CAZJBO010000076.1:0-6953 GCA_964544075.1 uncultured Anaerolineae bacterium | reverse complement strand
GCGGCGCCGGTGCTCGCCAAGCCTGCGCCTATCAGCATCGCGGCGAGCGCGCGCGGCACCCGGATGCGCCAGACGAGGCGTTGTGCCACTTCTGAGATATCGGCGGCGCTCCCCGGCGCCAGGGGTGCGAGCAGGGTGCGCACTACCTCGTCCGGGGTGATGGGATAGCGCCCGCTGCCGAGCGCTATCAGTAACATGGGGATGGGCAGCGCCAAGAGCAAGGCATATCCCAGCTTATGGTGTGACGCTGCCCATCCGGGCCGGATATACAGGTGCTTACTTATCACCCGGACTATTCGCTGCAAAGAGTGTTCACCTCATCTTCTGATATGGCGTAATCATACCAGGTGTTGTAGAAATGTGTGACCTCTGTCGTGCAGTCCAGGTCGATCAGGTCGGGATAGAAGATTTGTGCCATCCAGACGATGCCGAGCACCGAGTCGGGTACGGGGGTATCCCAGGGCGCGACCAGCCCCGGCATTTGATACACGCGGCCTGCTTGCACAGCTTCGAGCACCTGCCATTCTTCGCTCTCGGTGATGGCCTCGACGCTCGCTCCGCCGTAGCTGGGCACGATGATGATGTCGGGCGCCCATGCAACGATCTGTTCGAGGTTGACGTCGTTCCAGAAGCCTTTGAGGTCGGCGCTTACCGAGATGCCGCCGGCGGCTTCGATCATGGCGGTCTGGTACATGTCGCCGCTGGCGACGCGCAGCGGTTCGCGCCCGGTCGCGAGGACGCGCACGCGCCCGTCATCATCGACCGCGCCGAGCTGCTCGGTCACGGTGTTGAAGATAGCATCGTAGTAATCTACCCATGCTTGGGCGCGGGCGGTGGCGTTTGGCCCCAGGTATTGCCCGGTGAGCAGCACGGCTTCTTTGATGGCTTCGGGGGTTTCGCCTTCGTAGAGGAACATGGGGATGTCCATCTCGCGCATGGTGTCGATCCACTTGGTGCGTGTGCTGGCGACTACAAGGTCGGGGGCCAGGGCGACGGCTTCTTCGAGGTTGATCTCTTTCTGGCTTACCTCGACGCGGGTCGAGATTTCGTCGAAGCGTGGGTCGATCCCTGCCATGACCAGTTTTTTGGCGTCGGAGCGTGCGCCCAAGAAGTTGGCGGCGATCAGTCGGTCGCGCGCGCCGACGGTGTAGAAGTAGTAGGTGCCCATGCTGTAGGCGCTGAAGATGTTTTCGAGCGGTTGGGCGATGGTGACTTCATTGCCGCCCTGGTCGGTTAGGGTGACGCTGTCGGGCAGGAATCCGGCATCGATGAGGAGTTTTTGGGCCTCGACTGTGGCGGCAAAATCCATGAAGGCTTTGGCTTCGGGGTTTTCGCTTTGGGCGTGCAGGCTTGCCTCATATAGGAAGTAGACGCCGGCGTCGTCGGTTTCTGTTGCGGTTTCGTCGGTCTGGGCGCGCAGGTCGCCGCCTGTTTCGACGAAGACCGGGGGGGCGTCCTCATAGAGCGCGGCATAGAGTACTTCGAGCGCGGGTTGGAGGTCGGCTTCGGCCTGGATGGTGAAGGGGGTGTCTTCTTGTGCGCTGCCGATGGCGGCGCCGAGGGTGGATGCGAGCATTACAAAGATGAGCAGGCGGCAGGTTAGACGGGCAAAACGGGTCATTGGAACTTCTCCTTATGCTTTATTATATGAGCGTGAATCTTCGGTTGGGGTTGGGGGCGCGAGGCGCGCCGAAAGGTGCCAACCGCAAGACAACAGCCGTGCGTGTTATGCACGGTGCTTCCTCCTTTCCAAACACGGGAGGCACAGGTGTTTCCACCTATACCCTACTGTCCGGTTTTGAACGGGCAGCCCTTTACGGGTCGGTCTATCTTCCGTGGCGTGGTGCTTTAGGAGGGATAGACTCGGAGAAAATAAAGTATGAGGGCGACAGTGTGTCTGTCGCGTTTGCAAGCAGAGGCGCAGCGGGGCTGCGCCTCATTGATGGATGGTAATGCCGGGGTTGCTTCCCTTTATATGATGCGATGGCAGGCCACGAAGTGGCCGGGTTGTACTTCTTGGAAGACTGGGTCTTCGGTATAGCAGAGCTTGAGCGCGACCGGGCAGCGTGCGCAGAAGTTGCAGCCTTCCGGTGGGTTGGCCGGGCTGGGCACGTCGCCTTTGAGGATGATGCGGTGTCGGCTCTCTTCGATCACGGGGTCGGGCACCGGCACTGCCGAGAGCAGGGCTTGGGTGTAGGGGTGGAGCGGTTCGGAATACAGGTCTTTGCTATCGGCGAGTTCGACGATTTTGCCCAGGTACATCACGGCGACGCGGTCGCAGATGTGTTGCACCATGCTCAGGTCGTGTGCGATGAAGAGGTAGGTCAGGCCGAGTTCTTCTTGGAGGTCTTGCAGCAGGTTGACTACCTGTGCCTGGATCGATACGTCGAGCGCCGAGATTGGCTCGTCGCAGACGATGAAGCTGGGGTTGAGCGCGAGTGCGCGTGCTACGCCGATGCGTTGGCGCTGGCCGCCGGAAAATTCGTGCGGGTAGCGGTTGATGAAATATTCGTTCAGCCCTACCAGCCGGAGCAGCTCGCGGACACGTTCGCGTTGTTCTTCGCCGCTGGCGACTCTGTGTACTTGTAGTGGTTCGCCGATGATGCGGCCTACGCTCATGCGTGGGTTTAGCGATGCGTAGGGGTCTTGGAAGATCATCTGCATCCGGCGGCGCATCTTGCGCAGTTCTTCGCCCCGGAGGTCTTCGAGCTTGCGGCCTTCAAATACGACCGAGCCGGCGGTAGGGCGGTAGAGTTGTAGCATCGTGCGGCCTGTGGTGCTCTTGCCGCAGCCGCTCTCGCCCACCAAGCCCAGTGTCTCGCCCTGATAGATGTCGAACGACAGCCCATCCACGGCTTTGATCGCGCCGACTTGCCGTTGGAAGATAATCCCCGATGTGATGGGGAAGTGTTTCTTTAGGCCTTCGACGTGGACCAGTACGTTTTTTCCGTTGCTCTTACTATCAGCCATTGGGAACCCCCTCCCGCACGTCAACCCAGCAAGCAATCAAGTGGTCATCGGTACCGATTGCGGGACGCAGCGGCGGAATCGCGTTTAGACACTTCTCGATGCGGTAGATGCAGCGTGGCGCAAATGGGCACGCGGTTGGCATCGAGAGCAGGTCGGGTGGCAAGCCTTCGATCGAGAATAGGCGTTCCTTCTCCTCGTCCATGCGCGGCAGCGACCCCAGCAGGCCCAGGGTGTAGGGGTGGCGTGGGTCGCCGAAGACTTTCTTTACGTCCGAGCGTTCGACGATGAAGCCGGCGTACATTACCTGGATGCGGTCAACGAGGCCGGCGACTACGCCGAGGTCGTGTGTGATCCAGATGATCGCCATGCCGATCTTTTCTTTAAGCTGGCGTACCAGGTCTACGATCTGGGCTTGGATGGTGACATCGAGCGCGGTGGTTGGCTCGTCGGCGATGAGGAGCTGGGGATTACACGAGAGCGCCATAGCGATCATGGCGCGCTGCCGCATCCCGCCGGAGAACTGGTGGGGGTAGTCGTCGAGGCGTTGTTTCGCCATCGGGATACCGACCATTTTTAGCAGTTCTGCCGCGCGTCCGCGTGCTTGTTCGCCGTCCATACCCAAGTGTAGGCGCAAGGCCTCGGTGATCTGGCGCCCAATGGTGAGTACCGGGTTGAGTGAAGTCATTGGGTCCTGGAATACCATGGCGATTTCGGCACCACGTACCAATCGCATCTCCTCTTTAGGCAGCCGGAGAAGATCTCGTCCACGGAACATTACGCTGCCGTCCGTGATCTCGCCTGGTGGTTGTGGGATCAGCCGCATGATTGAAAGCGCGTGAACGCTCTTGCCGCAGCCGCTTTCGCCCACCACACCCAGTGTCTCTCCTTCTTGCAGATCGTAGGAGATGCCGTTGACGGCATGTACCGTCCCGTCCTGTGTGTAGAAGCGCGTCGTGAGGTTCTTGACCTCCATTAAGGTCGCCAACGCTGATGCCTCCCTTCCCTATAAAGAAACTCATAATGCTACCGGTCAGCTTCGCCGCTCCATTTGTGGGAGGCAATATCGAGGCTGTATGGTAGCTGTTAAACTTTTGCCGGTAAATGGACCACACGGGATTTTAGGACATCTTACACCACTTGGCAAATACAAATTCGCTGCGTAAAACGGTCCGCCCGTACAGCGTGCGATTATAGCCCGACCTTTGTAGTATCGCTACATGTTGTTTGTCACCTTCAGAGCCTGTGCAAAGTCCGATTCAAGTGCACAGAAGCCGATCTGGGGGATGCTGAGATTTGAGCGAGGCGTACTTGTGAAATAAGATAAAACCCGGCATAATTAGAGAGGCTTAAAGGTTTCTTCAAGAGGCCTTAGCAAAGTCACGGCCTTATGGCTGTTATGATCTTGTGGCATTGCAAAACACGCCACTGCATGGCGTGAGTTTGTATCGAGAAAGTTGCTTGCCGGCCTGAGTATGTGTGTGTAGTGTATTATTGTATTGTAAGTGGTCGGCCATATATCAAGAGCCGTATCTGTTCACCTTACCCCTCAAACTTCGGCCCGCCTTTTTCAATAGGGCGGACCTAAAGTCTTAAGGGGGGGCAAGAGGCTACATGCGGAGCGAAGACCCGCAGCGCAGGTGAATAAACATACAAACGCCAACAAGACCGGTTACAGCCATGGTTATAAGGACTATGGCTGTTTTTTTATGTGGTGGATATGGCCGGAACTATCACGGCGCTGGTGATACAGAGATACAACAAACAGCGTGTCAGCGTGCACCTCGACGGCAGCTTTGCCTTTGGCCTTGCCCTTGACGCAGCAATCCGCTTGCACAAAGGGCAATACCTTTCCGATGCCGATATCGCAGTGCTGTGCGAGCGTGACCATGCGGCAAGCGCATATGAACGTGCGTTGAACTATCTCAGCTATCGCCCACGCAGCGCCGAAGAAGTGCGCCGCAACCTATTCAAGCACGCGGTACCCGACGCGGTGATCGACGAAACCCTGGCACGCTTAGAGCGCGCCGGGTTGGTCGATGATGTGGCCTTCGCACAATATTGGGTCGAGAGCCGCCAGCGCTTTAGGCCGCGCAGTCCGCGCGCCTTGCGCTATGAGCTGCGGCAGAAGGGCTTAGACGATAGCGCCATCAACGCCGCGCTCGCCGAGGTGGATGCCGAGGCCCTGGCCTACGATGCCGCACGTCGCTATCAGCGCCGCATGGCAGCCGATATCGACCCCGCTACCTTCCACCGCAAACTAAGCAATCACCTGGCACGGCTGGGCTTTGCTTATTCACTGATTCGTGCCGTGGTTAGCCATCTGCTCGCCGAACGCGAGACGCACGAAGCAGGTTAACCTGACAACAGAATACACAAGACAGGAGTATCTATATGGATATCATTATCCCGCTCGCCAGCTTATGTATTGGCCTGGCGCTGGGAGCCGCAGGATTCTATTTCTATCAACGCTACCGGGGCAAGGACCTGATCCAGATCGCCGAAGAAGAAGCCTTGCGCACCAAGAGCAACGCCGAACGCCAGGCGCGCCAGATCGAGAAAGAAGCCAGAGATGAGATCAACCGCGAACGCAAAGAGGCCGAAGCCGAAATCAGCCGCCGCCGCGCCGAACTGAACCGGGAGGATGGCCGACTGCGCAAGCGTCAAGCTACCCTCGACGCGCGCATGGAGCGCATCGAACAGCGCGAGAGCACCCTAAACAAGCGCCAGAGCCGCCTAGACCGGCAGCGCAGCGAGATTGCCAAGCTCGAAGAAGTGCGCACGAATGAACTCTCGCGCATCGCCGAGCTGACCCCGGAAGAGGCTAAAGAACAACTGCTGGAGGCCGTCGAGAAGGAAACCCGCCAAGATATGGCGCGCCGCATCCGCGAGACCGAGGAGAGCATCAAAGCCGAGGCCGAGGAGCGCGCCCGCTACATCATCTCGACCGTCATCCAACGCATCGCCACCGAGCAGGTCAGCGAGATGTCCCTCAGCGTCGTCCCCCTGCCCTCCGACGAGATGAAAGGCCGCATCATCGGGCGTGCCGGGCGCAACATCCGCGCCTTCGAGCAGGCCACCGGCGTTGACGTGGTTGTAGATGACACCCCGGAGGCCGTCACCATCTCCAGCTTCGACGCAATCCGCCGCGAAGTCGCCAAACGCGCGATGTCCCGCCTGGTGCTCGATGGCCGCATCCACCCGGCGCGCATCGAAAAGCTGGTCGCAGACGCCCAGAAGGAAGTGGACCGCGTTATCAAGGAAGAGGGCGAGCGCGCCGCGTACGAGGCCGGTGTGCCGGGGCTGCACGCACAGATCGTCAAAACCCTGGGCCGGCTCCACTTCCGCACCAGCTATGGGCAGAACCAGCTCACCCACGCCATCGAGACCGCACACATCGCCGCGATGCTCGCCGCCGAGCTGGGCGCCGATGTCGCCGTCGCCAGAGCCGGCGGTCTCTTGCACGACATCGGGAAGGCAATCGACCACGATATCGAAGGCACCCACGCCCAGATCGGCGCGGACCTTGTCCGACGCCACGGCGTCAAGCCCAAAGTCATCAACTGTGTCGCGGCACATCACCATGAGGTCGAGCAAGAATCGGTCGAGGCGATCATCGTCGAGGCTGCCGACGCCATCTCCGGCGCACGGCCCGGCGCGCGCCGCGAGAGCTTGGACGCCTATGTAAAACGCATCCGGGCGCTCGAAGACATCGCTAACAGCTTCTCCGGGGTGCAGCAGAGCTATGCGCTCCAGGCCGGGCGCGAGGTGCGCATCATCGTCAAACCCGAAGAGATCGACGACCTCGCCACAATCCGGCTGGCGAAGGAGATCGCCGAGAAGATTGAAGATAATATGCAATATCCCGGCCAGATCAAGGTAACGATCCTCCGCGAGACGCGCTCGGTAGATTATGCTCGCTAGGGGGGATATAGCCAATTAATGCCGGCTTTGGCCTGCGGTTGAAACCGCAGGCTAGCGCGATA
>CAZJBO010000075.1:0-9812 GCA_964544075.1 uncultured Anaerolineae bacterium | reverse complement strand
GCCCTTTGCGAAAGCCGGGAAGCGCCCGCTGCACCCGATGCCGGAGGCGATGGCAACATTCTCCGGCGGCAGTTTCATCGTGGCAAGGGCACGGTAGAACGACGAGAGAAAGGCATAGTTTCCGCAGCCGGGGCACCAGATCGGTTTGGTACCGCTTTTATAGTCTTTTGCCTTATACTCGCGTGTTTCGGGTTTTGTAATTGCTACCATTATCTTGTCTCCTATTTCCGCTCTACCGGCTGCGCTTCCGCCACAGCTTGAGGCACGCTGCCCATCTCTGTCAACAGCGCCTCGATCTTTGCCTCGATCTCGTGAGGCATGAAGGGCATCCCCGTATATTTGTTAAACTGCCGGCTCTCGATGCCGAGTTCGCTGCGTAGTATCTTGGCAAATTGGCCGCGCGCGTTGAGTTCAGGTATGAGGATGAGCTTACACTCTGCCGCGAATGCCAAGAGTTCCTCGCGGGGTAGGGGGCTGAGCACCTTCGGCACGAACGCCCCGACCGCATTGCCGCGCGCTACGTGGCGCATCACCGCTTCGTAGACGCTCCCCTCGGTAGACCCCCAGCATATGATGCCGACGTCAGGGGCGGCATCGCCGAACCGATCCCACATCCCCGGCCATGTGCGGTATTCTGTATACGCGGTTTCCAGCTTGTTCCAGCGCTTATCCATCATCCTAACGTGTTGTTCTTCGTCGTAGTTTGGCTTGCCATTTTCGAGGTGTTCGAGGCCCTCGGCGGTGTAGTTTGTTCCGAACGTGCCCGGGGTTGCCATCGGCGAGATACCGTTATCGGTGAACTTGTAGCGCAGATAAGTCTCGCCTTCCGCGATCGGGCCGGCAACCAAGCGTTCCAGGCGCAGCACTTCGTCTACATCCCAGGGTGCGACGGTGGTCAGCCGTGAGGCGAGCGCCTGGTCGGTGAGCAAGATCACAGGCATTTGATAGCGTTCGGCCATGTTTAGAGCGTTGACAGACTGGTCGAAGCAATCGGCGACCGAAGTGGGCGCGATCACGATGCGGGGTGCTTCGTCGCTGCCGCCGTAGACCGACATCCAGAGGTCGCCCTGGGCGGTTTTGGTGGGCATCCCGGTGCTTGGCCCGGCGCGTTGGACGTTGACCAGCATTACCGGGACCTCCGACATCGAGGCAAGCCCGATAAGTTCTTGCATCAAGGCCAAGCCCGGCCCAGAGGTGGCGGTCATGCTGCGCGCGCCGGCATATGACGCGCCCAAGCACATCGCTATCGCGGCCATCTCATCCTCGGCTTGCACCATTGTGCCGCCGATTTTGGGCAGCTCTTTGGCGATAAATTCCATGATGTCGCTGGCCGGTGTGATGGGATAGCCCGCATAGAACTCAAGACCGGCGGTCAGGCAGCCCATCGAGATTGCCTGATTGCCGTTGACTATCAGGCGGTCGCTGCCCCGCTCTTTCTGCTCGCCAAGCTGCATATCTGTGAGCGTGGCGAGGTTGGCCGCCGCCCACTCATAGCCGGTCTTGAGGCCGAGCAGGTTAGCTTCGAGTAGGTGTGCGCGTTTGCCCAGGCGTCGGATGACGACTGCCTTAGCGCGTTCGTGGCGCAGCCCAAAGATTTGAGTGATCGCCCCGATCATGATGAGATTTTTACCGGCTTTGGCGCTTACGTCGATCTCTTTCGAGATTTGCTGCATGGGTATGCTCAGCAAGCGGATCGAGCGTGGGGGGTTTTCTGCGGTCTGTGCGTCTCGTGGGGTTACAGCGTCCGAATCGTAGATAAGCACACCGCCGTCACGGATGTGACCGGAGTGTTTATCGTATGCTTCTTGGTTGAGTGCGACCACGGCGTCGAGATTGTCGCCCACAGCGCGGACCGGCTCGTGCCCGATGCGTACTTCGAAGAGAACGTGCCCGCCCAAAATCTCGGCGGGGAAGGTTTGAAAGGTGAGAATAGAGTGTCCGCTGGCGCCGGCGGTCCGGGCAAAGATGTTACCGATGGTAACGATACCTTCGCCGGATTCGCCTGCGACCCGTACGACAATAGTCTCGTCTTGGCTCATTGGACAAGGCTCCTCGTGTGCTGTCTAAAAGGTTGTGTCTTCACCATTATAGGCACTTGCGCTACTTATGCATTATGTTAGGTGTCATGCTTATGTCAGGATTCTATCATCTGATGGCCGTCGGGGTGGCTTAAACGTGGTCACCCGCGCCGGAGACCCGATGGGCGCGGGTGATTGAGGGGGGGCTATGGGTTGTGCTAGATCTTCATCAGCCCTGCGAGCATCAGCGGCAGCCCTGCCGCGCCCCAGAGCACCGCACCGATTTTCAGATCGGTGACGAGAGGGATGATCGGCGGGAACAGGCCCATGAAGATGACGGCCAGCCCGATGATGATGAGCAATATGCTTAGCCCGCGCTGGTGGCGTGCGCGGATGAGCAGCAATAGGAGCATCACAAATGCCATAATGCCGACCCCGATGATGCCCCAGGTCTGAAGCCCGGTTCTGAGCATATCCACCTTTGGCACATCGACCCATAGCGCCATATCCTTGTGCCAGGTGCCGTAGTCTAGGTATAGGGCGGCGCTCAACATCACGGCGCTGATGAGGCATAACAGGCGGATAAACATTGTCATACCCTGGCTGGCAGGCGGTGCTTCGGGGCGGAGGAGCGCCGGGATGGGGGTGGGCACGATGGCATCTTCCCGTGGGGCTGCTTGGGTCGGCGCGGGGTAGTGTCGGGGTGGGGCTACCGTATCCTGCTGCGGCGTGTGGCCCGAACGGGTGAGGGTCTGAAGGCTGATTAAGCCCCATTGGGCGATGGCGTTGTTCGGGTTGATGGTTAGCACGCGCTGCAAGGCCCCACGCCGGCGTTCGGGGTCGCGTTCGGCAGCCGCCAGCCATAGCCAGGCATCTTCGTTGCTCTCGTTGAGCCGCAGTGTCTGGTTGAGCTTTTGCCGCGCGCGCGCGGTATCGCCATATTGCAGTGCCTGGATCGCATCCTGCACCAGCCGACGTGCTTCGCCGCGATCGCGCGGCCAGCCGCCGGCGTTGCGTTCTCCGGTCGCGGTCGTCGCTGCCGATGGCCGGGCCAGGACTTCTTGCTGCCAGCTATCGGGTAGGGCGCTTATACCTTCGAGCGGTGTGAGAGGGTCGGTTGCGTCCGGTGCGGTGTCGCCTGCCGTGACCCATTCGGGGATCGGTACCGGCGGCGCGGTGACCGGTGGCGGTGGCGGTGCGTCGTCGGCGTTCAGACGCTCGGTTGGGGCTTCCTCTGGGCGTGGGTGTGGTTCTTTATCCAGGGCGATTGCCGTCTTGCTTGTCGAGGCATCGGCTTGGGGAGGGTCTTGCCATGCGGGTATGCCGTTATCGGCTTTAAGGCTGTCTGTGCTCATCGCGTCGATTGCTTCGATGATTTTTGCTTCGACGTCATCGGTCGGCAGCGCGGTTGGGGGCACTTCGGGGATGGTGTGGGGGGCGCTTGGTTCGGCAGTTTCTTGGGGCTGTGCTTGTTCCAGGCGGAATATGAAGACGTGGCGTTTGCCGATCAGGAGCCGGTCGTTGTCTTGTAGGGGGTGCGACCCTTCTACCGGTTGGTCGTTGACCCAGATCGTGCCTTTGCTCCAGCGCTCGACGATGAAGTTGTCGCCCCGGAAGGCGACCGCGCCGTGTTGGTCGGAGACCGATAGATCGTCCAGGGGAATGGTATTGCTTTCGCCTTGCCCAAAGGTAATCAGGTCGGAAGCTGTGAGCTTGGCAATAACTTGGCCCTGGAGGTCGGTCAAATATGCTTGCGGTGTTGACATAGCGTCCTCGCTGCTTGTGCGTATACTGAGGTCTATTGTATCGCAGGTGTGAGCAAAGGGTTAATCGTCAAGGGCGCGCTGTACTTGTTCTACGAGCTGTTGCGGAGAGAAGGGTTTGGCGATATAGCCCTCTATTTTTTGTGGTGTCATCATGTGGAGGGCCGAGAACAGCACGACCCGCAGTTTGCGGGTAGCCTCGGTTGCGCGCAGCTTTTCGAGCACCTGCCAGCCGTCTACATCCGGCATCATTACGTCGAGCAGGATCAAATCCGGTTGCAGCCGTTCCGCCATCAGGAGGCCTTCTTGCCCTCCGGTTGCGCTCTTGACCTCATAGTTTCTGCGTGCCAGGATCAAACGTACCAGTTTGATGGTTTCAGGATCGTCGTCAATACATAGAATTACTTTTTTCGCCATGTGTACCCCAGGTCATGTACTATAATGAGGTTATTATAGCTTGGAAGGGACATGTGCGCTGGGGGCGTTCCTGTGGAAGGGTTAACGATGATGTGGGGATGATATAAAGGCTTAACTTTTCCCCTGCACCGCATTGTCCGGTTGAGTCTGGGTGTGCTGCGCCGCCCTTACGAAGAGGCTTGGCGCGTTTGTCGTTCCTTCTTAATCGCTGTCCGATCTCCCCCGACGACACCTCCGGAGCTATTGGCTTTTAGGCCAGATTCTGTTATTATGCGGGTAAGTTAAAACATCTTGTATTTGCTGTTGGTTAAATTGGTGGTGTGAAATGATCGAAGAACGAAAACGCGGCCTCGTGTGCAAGATTCGTGGTATACTCTCCCGGCTTGCATTGCTTCTTGACCTTAGTAGACAACCTGCGCTTGTACCGGTCCCGGTACGTACACGGCGGAGGCGACGGCGGCGTTAGTTCTTTCCCCTCCTCCTGACGAAGTACTCCGGTCGGTGAGCGCAGTAAGTGCTTACCGGCTTTTTATTTTGTTTACGCATTATCGACCCTGACACGGCAGAGACCTGCACCTACTTTTTTCGAGGAAGAAAGGCAATGATTGATAGATATAACCCCAAAGATATAGAACCCAAGTGGCAGGAGCGTTGGGAGGCCGACCACCTATACCGCGCCGAAGTCGATTGGGATAGGCCCAAGCACTATGCCTTGACCATGCTGCCCTATCCCAGCGGTGATCTGCACATAGGGCATTGGTTTGCTATGACCCCTTCAGATGCGCGGGCGCGTTATATGCGGATGAAGGGTTACAACGTCATGTTCCCCATGGGCTTTGATGCTTTTGGGCTGCCCGCCGAACAAGCTGCCATTAGCCGGAACATCCACCCTAAGGAGTGGACCTACGCCAACATCGAGCGCGAACGTGCCCAGATGCGCAGTATGGGCGCCATGTTCGACCCGGAGCGTGAAGTTATTAGCTGCGATCCTTCCTACTATCGTTGGACCGAGTGGTTCTTCAAACAGTTCTTCGAGCAAGGGCTGGCCTATCGCGGCGAAGCGCTCGTCAATTGGTCGGAGACCCTGCAAACCGTGCTGGCAAACGAACAGGTCATCGATGGCAAGGATGAGCGCACCGGACAGCCGGTGATCCAGAAGCTGATGGAACAGTGGTTCTTCCGCATCACAAAGTATGCCGACGAATTGTTGAACTTCGATAAACTGGACTGGCCCGACCCGGTACGCATCATGCAGACCAACTGGATCGGGCGCAGTGAGGGCGCCCACGTTACCTTCAACACCGAAGCTGGCGACCCCGTCGAGGTCTATACCACGCGGCCCGACACTCTGTGGGGTGCTACCTTTATGGTGTTGGCCCCGGAGCACCCCCTGGTGCGGAAGATCACTACCGAAGCACAGCGCACCTCGGTCGAGGCCTACATCGCCCAAGCCGCACGCGCTACCGAGATCGAGCGCAGCGCCGAAGGCCGCGAGAAGACCGGTGTCTTTACCGGTGCCTATGCGATCAACCCTGTGAACGACGAACGCATCCCGATCTGGATTGCCGACTATGTGATGATTACTTATGGCAGCGGCGCGATCATGGCAGTGCCGGCGCATGACCAGCGCGACTTTGAATTCGCGCGCAAGTTCGGCATCGAAATCCGTGTGGTTATCCAGCCCGAAGGTGTGGAGCTGGACGGCGCCACCATGACCGAGGCCGTCCCAGGCGCGGGCGTGATGGTCAACAGTGCCCACTTTAACGGGACCGAGGTAAGCGCGGCGAAGGGAGCAGAGAACCCCGGCATCGCCGCTGTGATCGCGTGGTTGGAAGAGAAGGGCATAGGCAAAGGCGCGGTCAACTACCGTCTGCGCGACTGGCTGATAAGCCGCCAGCGCTACTGGGGCGCGCCCATCCCTGTCCTGCATAAGCAAGACGGCACAATCGAGGCGGTTTCCGATGATGATCTGCCGGTGCTGTTGCCCGACGATGTGGAGTTTGTCCCGACCGGACAAAGCCCGCTCTTGTTCCACGAAGGCTTCCTAAACGCCACCGCCGCCGACGGCACACCGGCAAGGCGCGAGACCGATACGATGGATACCTTCATGTGTTCTTCTTGGTATTGGTATCGCTACCTGAGTCCGCGCTATGACAAAGCCCCCTTTGATCCTGAGGAGGCCGCGTATTGGCTGCCGGTTGACGTCTACACGGGCGGCGCCGAACACGCGACCATGCACCTTTTATATGCGCGCTTCTTTACCAAAGCTCTGCGCGACCTGGGCGTCTTTGACGATGCGGCGGAAGCAGCAAAGGCGCACGGACGTGACCCCGAAGATATGTTCGACGAGCCGATGCTCCTGCTGCGTAATCAAGGACAGATTCTGGGTGAGGAACGTGCCGGAGACTACATCATGGCGTCGGGGCGGCGCGAGGGTGACAAGCTCTTCGCCGACCATGTGAAGGTGATATCACCGGCAGTCACCGCGCCGGATTTGCCCTCGGTTGTTGTGGGCGAGGTCATGAGCCGCACCGAGAACGTCTTGCATGTGAAGAGCGCGTTGGGACGCGGTGAGCGTGCGCTGCACACGGTCGAGGTGTTGCCTAACGCAGTGGTCGAAATCCCTGCTATTGAGGGTGAGAACAATGTCAACCAGTTGAAGCACCATCTGGAAATTCAGCGTATGTCGAAGAGCAAGGGCAACGTGATTAACCCAGACGAGCTGGTAGATGCGTACGGCGCGGATACGGTGCGCGCTTATCTGATGTTCGCCTTCGACTGGCAGAAGGGCGGCCCCTGGAACAGCCAGGGCATTCAAGGCGTGGTGCGTTGGCTCGACGACGTGTGGCAGATGGTGTTGGTTGCGAAGCCGAAGGTCAAGGGCAAGGCGGACGATACGGCGATCGCGGCGCTGCGCCGTAAGGTCCACCAGACCATCCGGCGTGTCACCGATAGCTTGGATAGCTTTAGCTTCAACACGGCGATCGCTGCGCTGATGGAGCTGAAAAACACTATGTATGCTGCCAAGCGCACCCCGGTCGTCCATACCCCGGCTTGGGAAGAGGCGATTGATGTCTACTTGCGCTTGATGGCCCCGTTCACCCCGCACGTCTCCGAGGAGATGTGGGTGCGTATCGGTAAACCTTACAGCCTGCATCGCCAAGCCTGGCCTGTATACGATGCTGAGGCTGCCGCCGAGGTGAGCATCATATTGGTGGTGCAGATCAACGGCAAGGTGCGTGACCGTATCGAGGTCTCGGCTGACATCAGCGAGGCGGACGCGAAGGCGACCGCGCTGGCGAGCCGGGGCGCGCAGAAGTTTATGGGCGGCAAAGAGCCGCGCAAGGTGATCTACGTCGCCAAGCGCGGGATTGTCAACATCGTGGTGTAACAGGGGCGATGCGCCGCATCGCCCAATAGTGCACAGCCGAAAGCCTGGGGTCCCAACCCCAGGCTTTTGATCTATACATCGCATTAGCTTGCTGCTTCTCGGAAGGAGCTTGGGTGTGCTATACTAGCCGACAGACAACCGCTCTTCGTCCATGCCGTTTATAGTTATCCCAGGCAAAAACATATGCCAGAAGATATTGAACCCCAGTCTGAAGCAAGCACCGGCGCACAAGAAAGAACCCTCCGGCCCGACCGTCTCCCCGCCATCATCAGCGCGAAGGCCGGCCCTGCCATCCTTGCCGAAACACGCGCCGCGCTCTCGCCCTATCTGTCCGCCAAGCTCATAGGCCGCGCCGATCTGCGGAGCGAAGCGACCGGCTATCTCGCCGAACAGAAGGCTGTGCTGTTGGCCGGCATGGGCGGCACCGGCAAGACTGCGCTCGCTGCCACCATCGCCGCCGATTGGATCACCGCGCGCGACAAAACGGTGCTTTGGATCAACGCCGGTGCCGATACTCTGCGCGGTCTATGTGACCGGGTGGCGCGGGCCTACGGCGCATTTGAGCTGGCCGGTTTGTTGGAGATAGCCGAGAAGCAAGAGGCGGTGCGGGCGCTGCTCGGCACACATGAACCGCTCGTAGTGTTGGATAATGTGCGCAACCCCAAAGCCGCCCGCGACTTCATCCGTTGGTGCACCGGCGGCCTTGCGGTGCTCGCCACCGGACGCAAGGGGCTGGCGAAGTTCACCGGCGTGCGGGTCGGTCCGTTGAAGCGCACCGATGCCCGCGCGTTGTTCTGTTTGTATGCCGGCATTGACGTACCCGCGCCCGGCGACCAGCTCCGGGCACTTGATGCGCTCTGCGAAGCCCTCGGCGACCATGCCTATGCGCTAGAGATCGCCGGCAAGCTGACGGCGGTTTATGACTTCACCCCGTCCGAGGTGTTGGCCCAATACCGCGCCGCTGCTCCCGACGCCATCACCGCCGGCCTCCCGCCCGATGCGATGGATGACGGACGTGAGCACATCGCCGCAATCTTGCATACCAGTCTCAAACACCTGGAGAACGAAACGGGTGTGGTCTTTGTTGCGCTGGGCGCTGCCTTTGACCGAGGTTGCACTGCCGAACTGCTCGCACCGGTCGCCGAGCTGGACGAAGCAACATGTATCGACCGGCTCCGGAGATTGGAACAGCTTAGCTTGGTCTATCCCGACCGCCATACAAAGGCCGGGCAGCGCTACGCGATGCTTCCCTTTGTCCACACCTACGCGCGTACCATCCAACAGAAGAGAGGCACCCTCGCCGCCGCCGGGCAAAGTCTGCGCGATAGCTGCGCTGCCTATGCCGAACGCTATGCTCAACCTAAGCCTTCGGCGCGCGCCAAACTTGATCTTGAGCTGGGTAACCTTCTGGGCGCTGTGGTATGGTCGGAGATGCAGGGCGACCACATGGTCGCGATCGAGTTCGCCGAGCACTTATTCGATGCAAGCGAGTTTCTCGACAACCGTCATTATATCGGGCAGGCGTTCGAGCTGCTTCAGGTGGCGATAAACGCGGCCAAATCTCTTGGCCGTCTTGCCGATGAAAGCCGTCTCCTACACAGCCTGGGGCGTCTCTATGATGCGCTGGGTGTCCCCGACGACGCGCGCGCCCTCCACGAGCTGGCGCTCGGACGCGCCGAAGAAGCCGGCCCAACTGCCCATGCCGACGCGCTCCACGCGCTGGGGAACTTCTATCTGGCAGAAGGCAATCTGCCACGCGCGCTCGAATGCTATGGACAGGCGCTCGACATTGCCCGCACCACCGAAGACCTGCCCATGCTTGGCCGCATCTTGACCAACCTGGGCGCGACTTATGCGCTTGCCGGAGACCGTAAGCGTGCGGTGGCGTTCCATGAGCAGGCACTTGCGATCAGCCGCGCTGCCGATGATACGCCCACAATCGGGTCTGGTCTGGCAAACCTGGGCAGCCTGTACAATGCGCTCGACCGCCCGCACGAGGCCGTTAGCTGCCATACCGAAGCGCTCGCGCTCGCCCGCGCCGCCGCCGACCCGCGCGCCATGAGCAGCCGCTTGCTCTACCTGGGCCACGCACAACGTCGGCTAACCGACCTCTCAGCCGCCGCCGCGAGCTATGAAGAGGCCCGCAGTCTTGCCCGCCAGGTCGCTGCGGCGCGCATCGAGGCCGAGAGCTTGGGTAATCTGGGCCGAGTGCGTGCACAAAGC
>CAZJBO010000074.1:0-9822 GCA_964544075.1 uncultured Anaerolineae bacterium | reverse complement strand
CCAAAGCTCCTGCGCCGCGTCGAAGCGATGAATCAGGGCGGCGAGAAAAAGGTCATCCGGACCTGGAGCCGGGCCTCGACCATCTTCCCACAAATGGTGGGTCACACCATAGCCGTCCACGACGGGCGGCGCCACGTGCCCATCTACGTCACCGAGAACATGGTCGGGCACAAGCTGGGCGAATTCGCGCCGACACGCACCTTCCGAGGCCATATCAGAGCCGAGAAGAAGCGGCGCTAAACGAGGCAAGTAACAAATGGAAGTTCGTGCAGTCACCAAATACCTACCCATCTCGGCCCAAAAGCTCCGCCTCGTCGTTGACAAAGTGCGGGGCCTGGGCGCAGATGAAGCCGTGCTCGCACTCAAATTCATGCCGCACAAAGGCGCCGGCATGGTTGAGAAAACCCTAAGTTCGGCGATCGCAAACGCCGAAGAAAACTTCGAGCTAAACCACGAGGACCTTTATGTATCGGAGATTTATGCCGACGAAGGCCCCACACGCAAGTGGCGCAAGTTTGGTGCACGCGGGCGCTTTAAGCCCTGGCTGCGCCGCTCGGCGCACGTAACCGTGATATTAAAAGAGCGAGAGGAGTACTAGGACTATGGGGCGGAAAGTTCACCCGGTCGGCTTTCGACTCAAAGTTAACCGCGACTGGGATGCGCGCTGGTTTGCCGAAGGGCCACGCTACCGCGAGCTGTTACACGAAGACTTTCGCATCCGACAGCTCATCGAGAAACAAGGTAAGCGTGCCGGGATCTCGCGCGTCGAGATCGAGCGGTATCCCAACCAAGTGCTCATCACCATCTGGACGGCACGGCCCGGCGTTCTGATCGGACGCAAGGGCGAAAACGTCAAGAAACTGCGCACCACCCTGGGAACGGTGACCGATAAAAAGGTCAAGATCGAAATAGAAGAAGTAGAAAAGCCCGACTTGGACGCCAAGCTGGTCGCCGAGAACATCGCCGGGCAGCTGGAACGCCGCATCGGTCACAGCCGAGCTATGAAACGCGCCATCGGACAAGCCATGCGCCAGGGCGCCGAAGGCATCAAAATCCAGACCAGTGGCCGCTTGGCCGGGGCAGAGATGGCCCGCCGCGAGTGGCAGATGGAAGGCCGCGTGCCGCGCAACACCCTGCGCGCCAACATCGACTATGGCACAGCAGAAGCCCTCACCACCTATGGCCGCATCGGGGTCAAGGTCTGGGTCTACAAGGGAGATATACTCCCCGAAGGTTCCGAATCAACTGACGTTTACGTCAGCCAGTAGCAGAGCGAGGAGTATGCGCCATGCTCATGCCCAGACGAGTTAAGTATCGTAAACAAATGCGCGGCAGGATGAAGGGCCGCGCCCGACGCGGCGACCGCGTAGCGTTCGGCCTCTATGGGCTGCAAGCCCTAGAGCCGGCCTGGATCACCAGCCGCCAAATCGAAGCCGCCCGACGCGCAATGGTGCGCCATATGCGGCGACGTGGGAAGGTATGGATTCGCATCTTCCCAGATAAACCCGTCACCGCGAAGCCCGCCGAAACCCGCATGGGCAAAGGCAAAGGCTCCGTAGACCACTGGGTGGCAGTCGTAAAGCCGGGACGGGTCATGTTCGAGATGGGCGGCGTCTCTGAAGAGATCGCCCGCGAAGCCCTCCGCCTGGCCGGACACAAACTGCCGATCAAGACACGCTTTGTCCGGCAGACCGACCCGATCTCCGGAGAAGAGGTGCACACATGAAGATAAGCGAAATCCGCGACATGACGAGCGTCCAGATCGAGGGCGCCATCGACGACGCGCGCGAAGAAATGCTCAACCTGCGCATCCAATTCGAACTCGGCAGCATAGATAACTTCGCGCGGCTCAAAGAACTCAAGCGCGACCTAGCCCGTATGTTAACCGTGCGGCGCGAGCGTGAGCTGGCCGCCGAACTGGTCGGCGCGAACACGCCGGCCACACAGCAATAGAAGGAGGGTACGGAATGCCCAACACACGTCGTCGGCTCACCGGGCGGGTTGTCAGCGCAAGAATGCAAAAGACCATCGTGGTTGCCATCGAAACCACCAAGCGCCACCCGCTGTATGGCAAGGTGATCCGCAAAAGCAAAAGCTACCTAGTACACGACGAGCACAACCAAGCCACACCCGGCGATATGGTACGCATCGTCGAAAGCCGCCCCATCAGCCGCCACAAACGCTGGGCGCTCGAAAGCATCCTGCGCACCCAACACAAGGCAGCGGATGAGGCGACAGAAACCGAAAGCGAGGCGGAAGCATGATACAACAAGAAAGCCGCTTACGAGTGGCGGATAACACCGGGGCACGCGAAGTGCTGGTAATCCGCGTCCTGGGCGGGTCGAAGCGCAAATACGGCTCGATCGGCGACGTCTTCGTCGGCACAATAAAATCCGCCACACCACAAGGCAGCGTCAAGAAGAGCGAAGTCGTGCGCGCCGTCGTCGTGCGCACCGCAAAAGAATATCGCCGCCCCGATGGATCATACATCCGCTTCGACGATAACGCCGCCGTCATCCTAGACGGCCAAACCCAAAACCCCAAAGGTACCCGCATCTTCGGGCCGGTGGCCCGCGAGCTGCGCGACAAAGGGTTCATGAAGATCGTCTCGCTCGCACCAGAGACGCTCTGACCGGAGGCAGCCATGCAGAAAATCAAAAAAGGCGACACGGTCGAAGTCACCACAGGCAAAGATATTGGCGTACGCGGCGAAGTCTTGCGGCTCGACCTGAAAACCACGCGCGTCGTGGTCGAAAGGGTAAACATTGTGCGCAAACATCAAAAGTCGCAACAAGCCGGGCGCGGCCAGATCCAACCCGGCATCATCGAGTTCGAAGCACCCATCCACCTCTCGAACGTGATGTTAGTCTGCCCCCAGTGTGACGAACCGACCCGTGTCGGCATCCGTGACAAAGACGGCACAAAAGTGCGCGTGTGCAAGAAGTGTAAGCAGGATATCGACTGAGATGATTAGACTACTAGAACGCTATCGGAACGAAATCGTCCCCGCGATGATGGAAGACTTCCAATACAGCAATGTAATGAAAGTGCCCCACGTCGTCAAGGTGGTCGTCAACATCGGGCTGGGCGAAGCGCTCGACAACGCCAAAGCCGTCGACTTCGCCACCAACGACATGACCATCATCACCGGACAGCGCCCCGTCACCATCAAGGCCCGCAAAAGCATCGCCAGCTTCAAGCTGCGCGAGGGCCGCATCATCGGCGCAAAGGTCACCCTGCGCGGCGAGAAGATGTGGGCACTGCTCGACCGGCTGATGAACGTGGCACTCCCCCGTACCCGCGACTTTCGCGGCGTCCCACACGACGCCTTCGACGGACGCGGCAACTATACCCTGGGGCTGCGTGAACAGTTGATCTTCCCGGAAATCGACTATGACAAGATCGACAAAATACGCGGTATGGAAATCACCATAGTCACCTCCGCCGACACCGACGAAGAAGGCCGCCGGCTGCTCAAGCTGCTGGGGATGCCCTTCGCCGAACCGGGCGCCGTACGTGGCATGGTATAAGGAGAAAATAAATGGCTAAACGTTGTATGCCGGTCCGCGAAGAACGCCGCAAATACAAAGTGCGCGTCCGCAACCGCTGCCAATACCGCGACCCCAACTCTGGTAAGGTCTGCGGGCGGCCCCGTGGCTATATGCGCCGCTTTGGTTTATGCCGCATCTGCTTCCGGAAACTTGCCCTAGAAGGCAAGATCCCCGGCGTAGTAAAATCGAGCTGGTAGGAGACAATTATGCACAGCGACCCTATCGCCGACATGCTAACGCGCATCCGTAATGCGCTCATGATGGGCCACGCCGAGACTTCGATGCCCAGCTCGAAGCCGAAGGTGGCACTCGCTGAAATACTCAAGGAAGAGGGCTACATCAAAGGCTTCAAAGTAAGCGAAGCCAAACCCGCCCCCATCCTAAGCATCGAACTCAAATACTTCGGCACCACCCACCGCGACCGCAGACCGGTCATCACCGGCCTAAAGCGCATCAGCAAGCCCGGATGCCGCATCTATGTCGGCAAAGACGAAATCCCCTGGGTCTTGCGCGGGATGGGCATCGCCATACTCACCACGCCCAAAGGCGTGATGACCGGCCAAACCGCCCGCAAAAAAGGCGTCGGCGGCGAAGTACTCTGCCATGTCTGGTAGGGGCAAGGGATCCCCCCCCCGACCGGCAACTCTGGAGGTTATATCGTGTCACGCATAGGACGCTTGCCCGTGACCTTGCCCAGTGGCGTCAAAGTCACCATCGACGGTAATCGGGTTACCGTTCAAGGGCCAAAAGGCAAGCTAGAACGAACATTCCACCCGGACATGACCATCACCCAGGAAGACGGTGCGCTGCAGGTCACCCGACCGACCGACCAACGGCACCACCGCGCCCTGCACGGCCTGACCCGCGCCTTGCTCAACAACATGGTAACCGGCGTCAGCACAGGCTTCGAACGCATCCTCGACATCGTAGGCGTAGGCTATCGGGCCGAGCTAAGCGGCAAAGCCCTGCAGATGCACCTGGGCTTCTCACACCTAGTCGAAGTCGCCCCCCCCACCGCCGAAACCACCTTCGAGGTACAAGAACGCGGTCGGACCATCATCATTCGCGGCATCGACAAAGAAGTCGTCGGCCAGATCGCCGCCGAGATTCGGAAGCTCCGCCCGCCCGAACCCTACAAAGGCAAAGGCGTGCGCTATCGCGGCGAATTCGTCCGGCGCAAAGCCGGTAAAGCCGGTAAAGCATAAGGCGTAAAGAGGTAAGCTAATGGCAAACATTTCGAAAAAACGCCGTGAGGCCCGCCTACGCCGGCATCGCCGGGTGCGCGCTAAAATATCGGGTACCGCCGAACGCCCACGGCTAAACATATTCCGCAGCCTGTCGCACATCTATGCACAGGTCATCGACGACGAAAAAGGCCACACCCTATGCTCGGCCTCCAGCATCGACCCCGAAGCACGCAACGCAGTCAAGGGCCTGAGCAAAAAAGAAGCCGCCAAAGTCATCGGCAAGCTGATCGGCGAACGCGCCCTGGCCGCCGGGGTAACCGAAGTAGTCTTCGACCGAGGTGGCTATCAATATCACGGGCGCGTCCAGGCATTGGCCGAAGGCGCACGTGAAGCCGGATTGAAATTCTAGACGATTAGCCAGCAAGAGCTAATTAGGAGGAAACATGGCGCAACAACGACGGCGCGACTCACGACGGAAAGACGAAGAAGAAGAACTCGACGAGCGCGTAATCGAAATCAATCGCGTCGCGAAAGTGGTCAAGGGTGGACGACGCTTTGCCTTTCGCACAGTTGTGGTAGTGGGCGATAATAAAGGGAACGTCGGCGTCGGCGTCGGCAAAGCACGCGGCGTACCCGATTCGATCCGCAAAGGCACCGAACACGCCAAACGCAACATGCAGAAAATCCCGATCACCGGGACCACAATCCCACACGAGATCGAGGCGAAATATAGCGGCGCAGTCGTCCTGCTGCGGCCCGCATCCCCCGGCACCGGCGTGATCGCCGCCGGTGGGGTGCGCGCAGTGCTCGAAGCCGCCGGCATCCGCGACATCCTGACCAAATCCAAAGGCAGCGCGAACGTACTAAACGTCTCACGGGCAACCCTGCTGGCACTCAGCCGGCTGATGGACCCCAAACAAGTCGCCAAGATACGCGGCAAAGACAATGTATCCGACGTCAAGCCATTCTGGATGCGAGGGGAAGGCGCATGAGCAAGAAACGCCTACACATTACCCTGGTGAAAAGCCCTATCGGATACAACAAGAAGCAAAAGGGCACAGTCAGCGCCCTGGGGTTGCGCCGCCTCAACCAAACGGTTGAACATGACGACAACCCCGCCATCCGAGGCATGATCCACAAAATCAGCCATCTGGTTGCGGTCGAAGAAGTCGAAGCATAGAAGGTGGCCCTACCTGCTGTCATTCTCTGAGGTGATTCTAATGAGATTGCACGATCTGCGCCCTGCTAAGGGGTCGAAAAAGAAACGTACACGCAAAGGCACCGGCTATTCCGCCGGCAAAGGCAAAACCGCCGGGCGCGGCCAGAAGGGTCAGCTTGCCCGGTCGGGCGGCGGCAAAGCCCCCTACTTCGAGGGCGGTCAGCTGCCCCTGGTGCGCCGCCTGCCCTTCAAGCGGGGCTTTACCAATATTTTCCGCATCGCTTACCAGGAAACCAACCTGGATAAGCTCACATGCTTCGACGCCGGCGAAGAAGTCAGCCCGGCAAGCCTGGCCGAGAAACGGCTCGTCAAATATGCCGACCGCCCGGTTGTCATCTTGGGCCGAGGCGAGATCGACCGCGCCCTGACGGTAAAGGTGCACCGCATCAGCAAAAGCGCCAGGGCCAAGATCGAAGCCGCCGGCGGCTCGGTCGAAATCTTGCCGCTCGCCGTCACAGGCGCGCGCGCCACAGTGCGCCGCCTGCGCAAAACACAAAAGGCATCATAAAAGGGGAACGATGAACCATGATTGAAGCCCTACGCAACATCTGGCGGCTCCATGACCTGCGCAAAAAGATACTCTTTACTATCTTTATCCTGTTGGTCTACCAGTTTGCCGCACACGTACCCGTACCCGGCGTCAACCGCGAAGCACTCAAGACACTCGTCTCGAACAGCGGCGGCGGCGGGTTCATCGGCGTGCTCGACATGCTCTCAGGTGGCGCGGTCTCGAACTTTAGCGTGATAGCCAACGGGGTCTACCCCTACATCACAGCCAGCATCATCATCCAGCTCCTGGTGCCGATCTTCCCCAAGCTCGAAGCTATGGTACGCGAGCCGGGCGGCCAAGATAGGCAAAACCAGTGGACCTACTACCTGGCGATCCCTATGTCGGCACTGCAAGGCATCGGGCAGATCCAAATCTTCGAACAGATGTCACGGCAGAGCGGCGGCCAACCCATCATCGAAAACTTCGGCGGCGACCTATTGCCAACCGCAACCATCGTCGTCACCATGACCGCCGGCACCATGTTTGCGATCTGGCTCGGCGAACTCATCACCGAACAAGGCATCGGACAGGGCATCTCCGTCATCATCTTCTCCGGCATCGTCGCAAAGATACCCACCAAGTTCACACGCCTCTTCGCCAGCAACGTCATGTTCAACGTGATCGCCTTCCTCACCCTGACCATCGTGACAGTACTCGTCGTCGTAGCGATCCAAGAAGGCGTGCGGCGCATCCCGGTACAATATGGCAAGCGCGTACGCGGGCGCAAACAATACGGCGGCGGCAGCACACACGTCCCGCTGCGCGTCAACACCGCCGGCATGATCCCGCTCATCTTCGCACAATCAATCGTCGCCTTCCCCTCCATCCTGGTATCCTTCCTGCCCAACGGCAGGCTCACCGACGCACTCCGAAGCGCCGTCGGCACCAGCAGCCAGTTTGGATCACAACGCGGCATAGCATACTGGGGCTTCTACTTCATCCTGGTCGTCGGCTTCACCTACTTCTACACCGACGTCATGATCCAGAACCAAAACCTGGCCGAAAACCTCCAAAAACAAGGCGGCTTCGTGCCCGGCATCCGTCCGGGGCGGCGCACCCAAGAATATATCACAAGGATAGTGCGACGCATCACACTGGTAGGCGGGCTGTTCCTGGGCACCATCGCCATCATGCCCGGCGTAATGCAAGTCATCAGCGGCATCTTCGTCGGCAGCGGCGGCGGCTTTAACCCAGCCTACGTCATCAGCGGCTCCGGCCTCATCATCGTGGTCGGCGTAGTCATCGACACCCTCCGCCAGCTCGAAGCACAGCTCATGATGCGCAACTACGAAGGCTTCATGAAATAACAAGCGGGCCAGGGGCACCCAAAGACGTGCCCCGCCCCACGCAAGCATTAAGGGAGAAAGACGCAAGTGGCAACATACATCGTATTGCTAGGGCTACCCGGCGCCGGGAAGGGCACCCAAGCCGCCCGGCTCAAAGAACGCCTAAACCTGCCACACATCACCAGCGGCGGCCTGTTCCGCACCATCGCCAAGCAAGAAAGCGCGCTGGCCGATCGGGTACGCGCGATCATGGCCGCCGGAGACCTGGTGCCCGACGCACTCACAATCGAGATCGTCAAAGAACGCATCAGCCGGCCCGACGCGGCAGACGGCGTGCTCCTAGACGGCTTCCCACGCACCGTGCCCCAGGCCGAAGCGCTAGAGGCACTGCTGGACACGATGGGGCAGCGCGTAACCCTGGTGCCCTTCATCAAGCTGTCGGAACAAGAGGCGCTAGAACGCCTCGGTGGACGTTGGGTCTGCTCGAAGGACCCCAACCACCTATACCACCTAAAATTCAGCCCGCCCCAAGAAGCCGGCATCTGCGACATCTGCGGCGGCACACTCTATCAACGCGAAGACGATACCCCCCAAGCCCACAAACACCGGCTTGACGTATACATAGAAAAGACCGCCCCCCTGATCGACTATTACCGCACAAAGGGGCTGCTCGTCGAGATCGACGGCGAACAAACAATAGAAGAGGTAGAAAAGGCATTGGCTGCCGCCATCAAAGCAGCCACGAGGCAAAGTAGGCAATGACCCCCATCCTAAAAACGCGCGAAGAAATCGCCATAATGCGCGAGGCCGGACGCATCGTCGCCCGCGCACACGAAGCCATGCGCAAAGCCGTCAAACCGGGCATCACAACCCGCGAGCTGGATGAGATTGCGGCTGATGTCATCCGCACCCATGACGCGCTTCCTTCCTTTCTGCACTACGCACCCTACCCAGGGGTCCGACCCTACCCGGCGGTCATCACCGCCTGCATCAACGAAGAACTCGTCCACGGCATCCCAGGCCCACGAAAGCTCAAAGAAGGCGAAATCATCAGCCTAGACGTGGGCGCGACCTACAAAGGCTTCGTCGGCGATGCCGCCTTCTCTATGGGCGTGGGGAAGATCTCGGCAGAACACCAAAAACTGCTCGAAGTCACCGAAGCCGCCCTCTACAAGGGCATAGAAGCCTCACGCCTGGGCAACAGCTCACGCGATGTCGCCATCGCCATCCAAAGCTACGTCGAGAGCTTTGGATATAACGTGCCACGCCAATATGGTGGGCACGGCGTAGGGCGCGAAATGCACGAACCCCCCAGTATGCCCAACTGGGCACCACGCCGGAGGCGCCGCTTCCGGGGTGTCATCCTCCAGGTAGGCATGACCTACGCACTGGAGCCAATGGTCATAATGGGCGGCAAAGAAGTACACACACTCGACGACCAATGGACCGTGGTCACCAGCGATGGCTCGACCTGTGCCCACTTCGAACATAGCATTGCCATCACCGATGGCGAGGCCGAGATTCTAACGCAGCTTTGATTGCCATAAGACCAAATTTGTGTTAGGATTACCATTTGTCGATTAGAGATTAGACAAAAAGAGGGAGCGGAAAATGAAAGTCTCCGCATCGGTAAAAAAGCGCTGTCCAAAGTGCAAAATCATCAAGCGACGCGGGGTAGTGCGGGTCATCTGCGAAAACCCCAAGCACAAACAACGCCAGGGCTAAATAATTATCACAAGAATGGAGTAAGGCATGGCACGTATTGAAGGTGTAGACCTGCCACGCAGCAAACGAGTCGAAATCGGCCTGACCTACATCTACGGCATCGGGCGCACACGCAGCAAGGAAATCTTGGACACAACGGGTATAGACCCCTCCACCCGCGTGCGCGACCTAACCGAAGGCGAGATCAGCGCACTGCGCGAAGCAATGAGCCAATACAACCTTGAAGGCGAGCTGCGACGCGAAGTCCAGATGAACATCAAGCGCCTGCAAGAGATCGGCTGCTACCGGGGGTTGCGTCACCGCT
>CAZJBO010000073.1:0-9859 GCA_964544075.1 uncultured Anaerolineae bacterium | reverse complement strand
GGGCAGAGCGACATCCAGGATGTGCCCACCGAAACCGTGGCGCGGCTGGTGGAGAAGGGCTTGTTGCGCGCCACCGGCGACTATGGCGAGCTGGCAGAAGCCGATGCGATCAGTATTTGTGTGCCCACACCCCTCCGCAAAACACGTGACCCCGATATGTCTTTCATCATCAATGCTGCCGATGCCATCGCCGAGATCGCGCATCCCGGCTTGCTCATCGTGCTCGAAAGCACCACATACCCCGGCACTACCGAGGAAATCATCGTATCGCGCATGACGCAGAGTGGCTTGAAGGTGGGCGAGGATGTCTTTGTGGCCTTCTCGCCAGAGCGTGTAGACCCCGGCAATGCGGTTTACCAGACGCGCAATACCCCGAAGGTCATCGGTGGGGTGACGTCGGCTTGCGTCGAGGTATCAACCGCGCTATATAAGCACGCCGTCGATACTGTGGTGCCGGTATCATCGACCACAGCCGCCGAAATGGTCAAACTGTTGGAGAACACCTTCCGCGCGGTCAACATAGGTATGGTTAACGAGATGGCGCTGATGTGCAATAAGCTGGGCGTGGACGTGTGGGAGGTTATCGAGGCTGCCGCTACCAAGCCCTTTGGCTTCATGCGCTTTTATCCGGGGCCGGGTATCGGCGGGCACTGCATACCCATCGACCCGCTTTACCTCTCTTGGAAGCTAAAATCGCTCAATTACAGCGCGCGTTTCATCGACATGGCCGCCGAGATCAACGCCTCGATGCCTGAATTTGTCGTGACGCGGATCACCGACGCGCTCAACGATATCGAGCGCTCGGTACGCGGGTCTAAGGTGGCAGTGTTGGGGGCGGCATACAAGCCGGATATTGACGACGTGCGCGAAAGCCCCGCGCTCGACATCATACACCTCTTGATGGAACGCGGCGCAAAGGTCAGCTATCATGACCCGTTTGTGCCCTCGATCCGGCTCGAAGACGGCGACCGTATGGCATCGGGTGAACTCAGCGCCGCTTGGCTGGAAGATGCCGATTGTGTCGTCGTGGTCACGCACCATAGTACCTATAATTGGCAATGGGTGCTCGACCACTGCGATCTATTGATAGACACGCGCAACGTTACCGCCGGGCTGGAAGGTAAGGCGCGCGTGGTAAAGCTGTAAGCGGTGATTGTAACAAGGGATGGGCGACCCGCCGGGCCGCCCATCATGTGCGCAATCGACTCACCGGCGCGCGCGGCGGGCAGGTACCAGCGGGATGTTCGCTACAAGGAAGCTCGCGCGGCGTTCGTTCTCGACAAACACATCCACCTGCTTCTGGTCAATCTCTACATAGTGTGAGATCAATTCGATAAGCTCGTCTTTTAGGCGCGCCAGCTTCTCTTCCGAGAGTGTGCTGCGGTCGTGCACCAGCACCAATTGTAAGCGCTCTTTGGCTATCCCTGCGCTTTGGCCCGATCCTCTGCCGAACAAACGATCAATTAGACCCGCCATATCAGCCTCCCTGCCCGTTGGGGCTGCCGAACAGCGCGGCGATAAAGCGTTGCAGCCACCCTTCCGGCTTTTCAAGTGGAACTAGCGGCACATCCTCGCCCATCAGCCGCCGCGCGACATCTCTAAACGCCTGCCCCGCACGTGACCCGCTGTCCATCACGATTGGCTGGCCCCGGTTCGAGCCGACCAAGACACTCTCATCTTCCGGCACGATGCCGATCAGCTCGATCGCCAGGATGTCGATCACGTCATCGGCGCTGAGCATCTCGCCACGCTTCACCATTTCGGGCTTCACCCGGTTAATCACCAGCTGGCCCGGCCCTTTCTCCTCGGCTTCGATCAGGCCGATGATCCGGTCGGCATCGCGCACCGAGGATACTTCGGGGTTGGTCACGATAAGTACCGCATCGGCGGGCGCAACCGCATTGCGGAAGCCGCGCTCGATCCCGGCGGGCGAGTCGATCAGAATAAAGTCGAAGTTTGGCCGTATCTCATCGGTCAGCCGCACCATATCCGATGGACTCACCGCCGTCTTGTCGCGCGTCTGGGCCGCCGGCACGAGGTAAAGCTCTGGCAGACGTTTATCTTTAATCATCGCCTGTCGGAGCCGACAGCGTCCCTCGACCACGTCTACCAAGTCGTAGACAATGCGGTTCTCCAGGCCCATCACCACATCAAGGTTGCGCAGCCCGATGTCGCCATCAATGCAGACCACGCGCTGCCCCAGGGCAGCAAGCGCTACGCCCAGGTTAGCCGTTGCGGTCGTCTTGCCCACACCGCCCTTGCCCGAAGTTATCGTTACTACTTTTGCACTCATCGCTACCCTTCCTTATGAGCAGTCCGACGTTGCCGCCGCGCTGCTTATCTACCGGTACCGGGCTTCCATAGGTTCGCCACAATCTGACCATCCCGCACCGAGGCAGTTTCGGGGTGTGGTTCGCGCCGTCGTTCGTTCGGCGGCGAGATCGCAATATACCCGGCGATGCGCAGCTGCATCGGCGCGAGGTCGAGCGCGCACACCACCGCTTTATCATCACCATACGCGCCCGCGTGGACTGTGCCGCGCAGCCGCCCCCACACGACTACATCGCCGCCGGCCACGATCTGTGCGCCGGGGTTCACATCGCCGATGACGACCACGTGTCCGGGGTGCTGCACCGTCCCGCCGGAGCGTAGAGTCTGGCGTACCATCACGCCCTCACTGCCGATTGCCTCGGTGTCGATCGGCGCGAGTTCTTCGTAGCCCGCGACTTGTTCCAGGCGTGTTTCCAAGCCCAGGAGCTTTGCCGCCTCGACCGTTGCCTTGTTCTCGCTGATGACGGCCCACAGCCCCACTCCACGCTCCGAGAGAGTTGTGCGCAGCGCCGATAGCTTCATGGCGCGCAGGTGTCGCTTGCCCAGGTTGATCGTTAGACGGGCGCCTTCAAAGAAGGCCGGTTGCGCGTCGATGTGTGTGACCAGGCTTTCGGCAACATCAGACCACGCCACCTCTTCGTCGAGGCTGACCATCAGGCCGTCCTTGAGGCCCTTTATCGCTATATGTTCGTTGGCATTTTGTGCTGCCACCGCTTCAATCTCTTTACAACTACAACAATGTTGCTTTATTACCCGGACGCGGGTCATAGTGACCGGCGAATTGCTCTAATACCGCAAGCTCGATCAGCCAATTGTTGGCGAACTTCTTCGCCGGGAGCTTGCCTTGCCGGATCAGGCGCCGCACGCTTTCCGGGTGGATGCGCAAGCGTTCGGCGGCATCGTGTACGGTTGCATAGCCTTTTAGTTTCGACATCGGCGGTCCCCCTAGTTTTGTTGACCGGGTACAACAAGTATATGATAACGGCGCGTACATGTCAAAGCCGCCGGGTAGGTAAATGGTTATAAAAACCGTGGCGTTGGCACGAGGTCGCACACCGTATCCAAACGATAACAGTTTGTCGTTCTTATCTTTTGGCACGGGGGGTCGGTTTCTCGGTCGGGGGTATGACCGGGCGCGCTTAGCGACCGACGACTTCTATCTGCCCCAGTATATACCGATTTGCGATCGGAGCGCCAGTCTCATCGATTATCGGCAGCCGCTCGCCGCTTGCCAGCAGGTAGAAGCCGAGCAATATCTCATACTCGCCCGGCGGCGCATCGTCATAGAGGTGCACCCGGTAGGCGTCGTTGATACGCTCGCCGACCTGCCATGCGCCGGTGGGATAAGTGCCTTGCACCGGGTAGACGTCAGATTGACCGTGCGGCAGCCCATCGGGGCCGATGAGCTGTACGAACACCGTGTAATCATCGTCGAAGCGCTGCACGACCTCCCATGTTAGAAACACATCGATTTCTTCGCCGGGGTGTAGGGTTGTGGTGCTCTGCTGCGCATCGAGGAGAAGTGCGCGACCGTCGTAATTGGCGAGTGCTTCTGGTGCGGCGGGCCGGGTGGGGACGGCGGGCAGTTCGAGCCAGGAAGCGCCGGGGATGCCTACAATGTATTGTGTTTCTTCCCGGCTGGCGCGCATCTTGGCCTCCAGCACAAAGCGGTCGCCGCGCTGCAGGGGCGGCAGGGCCTCGTATAGGTTTGCCGGATGTGTACTGCACATCATGCCCGAACAGAGCTGTGCGTTCTCGACATCCGCCAGCGCCAGTAAGTGCAGCTTGGCGTATACCGGCGTGCCTTCGGCCACCACGTCCGGCATATCGTAGCCCAAGAGCAGCAATGCATCGCTCAGCCGGTATCGCAGTTCAACCGAGGGGCGCGGAATGTCGTCTGCCAGTGCCACCTCGAACGTGGTAACGTGTGCCCACTCTTTGCCGTGTGCCGACAGGCCCTCAATGGCGAAGGGTTCGAACAAGCCCACCTCAAGGTGATAGGTGCCGGGCATGATGCCCTGCTCGAAGGCGACTTCGTGGTAGTCGGGGATTATCTCATCTTCTTTCCAAGCATTGGTTGGATAGGTGTTGTTCACCGCGAAGCGGTCCCGCGACTGCCAGACCACCGTGCCGGCTGCATCCAACAGCCGCAGCCACACCTGGTAGCGTCCGGTGGGCGCGCCGTCACGCTGCCAGTAGAGCGTGATGCGCCCGGTATCGCCGATGTGCCGTGCTGTCGTATCGGTCCGATAGCCGATGAGCTGTGCCCATCCGTCAAACTCGATGTCCAGGTTCTTCATATCGGCGGGTGGGGCGGTCAGGGCTGCCGTGCCCACCTCGACCAGGGGGCCGGCGCTGCGCAGATGATACATCCCCTCCAGGCCCGGCAGATAGCGCGCCAGGTATACCGTATCGCCTTGCGCCAACCTTTCGTCGAGCACCTGTCGGTAGAGCGCTTCATTGCCGAGCACAATCATCTCCATGTCGGGCCGCAGACCTTCGACTCGGTGTAGGTATTCCAGCGGCGCGATCTTTGCGCTGTCGGCAAGTATGACAGAGTCCGCGTCGAGCGGCAGGCTGAGCACCTGGCGCCCCCATGCCTCGGCTGCGCGGCCTCGGTTTGGGTCTTGTGCTGCGCCGTTGGTCCACAGCAGCGTCAGCGCGATCAGGGCCACCGCCGTGTGCAGCGGCGTATAGATGCGTTCCCACGTTAGCCATGAGATGAACTTCGGTGCCCATTCGCTTATGGCGTGCACTGCATAGGCTATCCAGATGACTTGGATGATATGCATCGGGATGAGGAAGACGCCGATATCGGGGATGATGTAGACCAGCGCATAGGCAAAGTAGGCGCCATACGCCACCAGGGATACCGTGCCTACGCCGGGGAACCAGCGTGCCAGCCGCGCCAGCCCCAGCAAACCAAGCGCCAGCCCTATCACGCCGAATTGGTCTAACGCCAGGCGGAAGATCGTCATCCAGCGTTCGGGTACGCTGAAGTATTCCCACATCAACGCGCCGCCGAAGCGCCGCCCGGTGACCCATGCTATAAAGTCGTCAAGTGGCATCCCCGCGCCGGCATGGAGGGCCGGCCAACGCAGCGGGATGTATAGATATACCAGCAGCCCTAAACCAAACATCCCTGCCGCAATGCCCCACTCTCTGTGCGTGAGCCGGGGGTGGCATATCCACATGGCGAGCAAGGCCGCCGGCAGCAGCAGCACCAGCGTCAAGTGATTTGTGAGGCCTAAGCCAAACGCCAGCGCCAGCGCCCATATGCTGTGCACCCGCATCGTCTCTTGCCCGCCGAAGCGCGGGTCGGTGCGGTAGAGGGCGTTTATCAGGCTGCCCAAGATGATGATGACGAATAGCGCGTTTAGCGTATAAACCTCCGCACCGATCGCTTGGCTCCAGAAGGTGGGTGAGAAGGCCAGCATCAGCGCGGATAACACTGCCAGCAGGCGCCCGGTTTCTAGGCGACGGATGACCTCTGCACATACCAGCACGGCCAGTGCTGCCGGGATCGCCGCCGAGAGGTTGACGCGCCACGCCATCGAGCCGAAGGGCACGAGTGAGCAGAGCTTGCCGAGCAGGATGTAGAGCGGGTAGCCGGTGGGGTGTGCCACGCCGAGCACGGGCGCGGTGACTTGGAACTCGAAGGTATCTGCTTCGCCCACATAGCGCCCCAGGGTGAGGAGGTATACGCCGAATACGCCGGCCCCCACCAGCAGCGCCGCGATGGTGGCGCGCTGCTGTAGCGCGATGCCGAATGTTGCGTGCCGTCCGGCGCTGCGCCGCAGCCCGAATATCAGCATCAGGAGCGCTGCCCCGCCGAGCAATGTCCATAGGCGCAGTATATTGACCGGCAGGAGCAAGCCCAGGAGGGGTAAGAGGCAGGGCAAAAAGTCGGCGATTTCGAGGTTGAACCGGTGCCATGTGTACCACAGAAGCCCTGCCCCGACCATGCCGAGTATCCAGCCGGGGAACTCCCAAAAAGTAAGGGGCCAGGTTTCCCGGAGGGCGCGGGCGAGGGTAAGGCCAATGCATAGCCCCGCAAGGAGCGGCAGTGGGGCGTGCCAGCGGCGGGTTGCTTGTGTGTTGGTAACTCGCATAAATATAACCTTATGGTGTATTCGATTCGGCGGGTGGCGTCTCGACGTCTTCGGGTGTGGCGGGCGTGGGGTTTAGGCGTTCGACCTTGAGGTTGAAGTAGGCGTCCATCACCTCGCGGACTACTGGCAAGGCCACCGCCGAACCCTCCCCGCCGTTATATAGGAAGGCAAGGATGATGATTTCGGGGTCGTCATAGGGGGCATATCCGGTATACCATGCGTGGGCCGGCCATTCGCCGGGCTTACAAAGGCCCTGGTTCCGGGCGATGTCGTCACAGTATTCGGCGGTGCCGGTTTTGCCCGCCACCGCCACATAGGGCAGGGCGGCGGTTTTGCCTGTGCCGTGTGTGACCACCTGACGCATCCCTTCGCGCACGATTTGCATGTTTTCGGCATCGACAAAAGGTGGTTGATAATCGGTCTTTTGCCGTTCGGGGATGCAGATGCTCTCGGCTATGTAGCGCGGGTCGTCGGTGTTGACGGTGTAGGTGATCGTCTCGAATTCCTCGATGTCGGGGTCGGGGTTGGTATCCAGTTCATACTGCCACTGATAGCCATTTTCGAGCAGATGGGTACAGCGTGCGGCGTCGTATGTGTCGCTGGAAGGGTTGCATTGGCAGACCAGGCTGTCGGCGCCCCGGATGAGCAGGTCTTCGTAGGGCGTGATGACCGGCAGGCTGCCGTCGGTGGGCCTGACTATGGTGCGCAAGACCTGGGGTTGGAAGCCTTCGAGCATCTGGCCCTCCGCATCGAAGTACTCGCGGATCACTGTGGGCCGGTAGAGCGTGCCGCCGTTGACGATGGAGGCTACCGCGTTGATTAGCTGTAGGGGGGTGACGGTGACGTAGCCCTGTCCGAAGGCTGCGTTATATGTGTCGCCCGTAGACCAGTTCTCGCCATAGATGCGCCGCTTCCAGTCGCGGTCGGGCATACGTCCGGAAAGCTCGCCCGGAAGCTCGATGCCCAGCGGCGTGCCGACGCCGAAAGCATGTGCGTATCGCACCAGGTTGTTGATGCCCAGGCCGCCCGGCTTCAATATGTCTGGCGATACTTCGGGGTTGCCGCCGCCGACCTGATAGAAGTATACGTCGCAGCTGTGGGCGATCGCGCCGCGTGTATTGACTTCGCCGTGGCCCGATTTCAGCCAGCATACGAAGGTCTGGGCGCGTGCGATGTCGTTGGGGGCATAGCGGTTTGGCAAGATCAGCTTGCCCTTACATTCTAGTATCGCTTCTGGGTGGATGACATCCTCTTGTAGTACACCGTTTGTCACCAATACCTTCCACACCGAACCGGGTGGGTATAGCGCGCCGGTTACATGGTTGACCAGGGGCAGAAGCGGGTCATTGAGTTTGCTGAAGTAGTAGTTGGCGTCTATGGCGCGGGCAAACCGGCTGTTGTCAAAGGTCGGCCAACTGACCATCGCAAGCACCTCACCGGTGTTTGGGTTCATGGCGATCACGACGCCGGCGTTGGATTGGGGTGTGTTGGGGTTGTCGTTGTTGATCTTGATGCGTCGGATCAGTGCCTCTTGTGCGGCTTGTTGAAGCTCTGTGTCGATCGTCAGCCGCACGTTGCGCCCGGCGATTGGGTAGCGTTCCTCTAGCACGTTGACCGGCAGGCCTGCCACGTCTACCTCGATGACGCGCACGCCCTTGCGTCCGGCCAGCTCGTCTTCCAGGTACCCTTCGATGCCGGCCAGCCCGATGCGGTCGTATGCGGGGTCGTAGCCCATCTCCATGAGTTCGATCTGACGTTCGGCGGGGATTGGTACCATGTAGCCAACGATCTGGGCGGTTAGCGCGCCGGTGGGATACTCACGCACCGCAGCATAGGGGACGTCAACGCCGGGCAAGGTGAGGCTTTCTTCCAAGATGCGCATGGCGATGTCGCGGTCGATGTCGTGCGCGACTGTGACCGGGCGGTATGGCGCGATGCCTTCACCTTCGCGCACCATCGAATATAAACTGCGCTCATCCTCGCGCCCGGCGGCGCGTGCGGCGTCGTCGGTAGCAGGTATGTCGAGCAGCATACCTAGGCGCTCTAGCGCTGCGATCTCGCGCTCTTCGGGGGCGGGCAGGTATGCCGGGACGATGGTTACGTTGAAGGCCGGTACGTTGCGGGCCAGGGTCAGCCCATAGCGGTCTTCGATAACGCCACGGTCGGCGGCGATGGGCTGCTGCGAGATGCGGTTTTCCTCGGCGAGGTTGAGCCAGAATGCGCGTTCGACAAATTGGTACTTGTAGGTGCGGTAGGCGAACAACATAAACATCAGCACCGTGGTGACCTGGAAGGCGGTCAGGCGCCAGCTGCGGAACGGTGCGGGAGTTTTTTGCTGGTACATGGCTTATAGTGTCTCGATGCGCGGCCTCAGCCGCTCGTACAAGCCGCTCATCACTTTGAAGATGGGCAGCACGAGGATCACGTTAAGGCCGACCGTCGGCAGGGTGATGTATCGAAAATCATACAACCAATCGACGCTGTACCCGCTCAGGGCCAGGGTGACGATCATGACGGCGTGGAAGGTTACCGAGCCGACCAGGGTGACGAATAGAATGATTAAGATGTTGCTGCGATAGAGCTGAGTTTGCAGCAAGCTGGCCATGAATGCCACGATCAGCAGGCCCAGTGATGAGGCGCCAAGCGGTGCCCCGGATAATAGGTCTTGCACCAGGCCGCCCATGAACGCCCACGCGAAGGCTTCGTTGTATGGCGTCAGCAGCGCCCAGCTCACGACGATCATCAGCATGAGGTCGGGCGCACCACCGTATACTTGGAGGTGTGGCATTAGGGTAGACTTTAGGATTGCCACGAGGGATAGGACGATCAGCCCTAGAAAATTGCCCATCTATTCTCACTCTTTGGCGCTACTCGCCGGGTATTTCGATCGCCGGGCCGAAGGCGCTTGGGTCGATTGGCTCGAAGCTGGTTATCACCATCACGAATTCCAGACGGTCAAAGTCGTTTAGAGAGCGCACCTCGGCTTCTTGGAACAGCTCGAACTCAAACTTTCGGACGCTGGTCACCTGGCCGATCACCAAGCCGGGCGGCAGCTTCCCGCCCAGGCCGGAGGTGACGACCAGCTCGCCAAGCGGCACCTCTTCTTCGAGTGGGATCAGTTCCATGCGCAGCGCGCCCGAAAGCTGGCCGTGTACGCTGCCATCGGTGCGCGAGGTTTGTAGGCGCACGCTTACGCTGCTGTTGGGGTCGTTAATCAAGAGCACCTGACTGGCAGCCGCGCGTACCTGAGTCACCCGACCCACGAGGCCCAAGTCGGTTATCACCGGCATACCCACCTCGATGCCGTCGCGTGCGCCACGGTTGATATGGAGCACGCGCAGAAAGCCGCTGGTATCGAGGCCGATCACGTCGGCAGTGACGTACTCGCGGTTGGTGGTGGTGGAGGTATAGTCGAG
>CAZJBO010000072.1:0-10022 GCA_964544075.1 uncultured Anaerolineae bacterium | reverse complement strand
CCGGTGCGCCGACCCGGTCTAGCCACAGGTAATCACGATCCGTTGCAGTGTTGGCGGGCACAATGACCGGTGTCGCATCATCCACCGCCACCGAAAGCGCGCGCGCATCGGGGTCTGCCGGAGGTGCGGCGCTGTGCACTTCGTCTTGTTGCACGCGCGCACCGGCCTGCGTGACGAGCATCAAAGGGGTCAGGTTCTCGGCGATGTCGGGGTTTGCACCCGCGATATCCATGAACGACTCGCCACCAAAGCCACGTCCCGCCTCAATGCCGATAACCGTACCGGCGGCGGCTCCGCGCACGCGCAGCACATCAAAGGGGATGGCCGCCTCGTAGATATAACCGGGTCCGGTCTCATCCTCAAAGGCCTGCCATGCCAGCTCTGCGCCGGGCAGGAAGAAACCGGCTTTCCAATCCCACACCTGGGGGCCTTCGGGCGTCTCGGCCAACGTGAACTTGGCCTCTAGGCGACGCCCATCGGCGTTGGCATCAACATACACCCACAGCTCATCATAGCGCCAGACCGCCGGGCCGGTCTCCGGCTGGTGGTGTTCGGGGTCACGCACGGTGGCCGCGATGTAGAGATGCGCATCATCCCAGGAGAACTGCAAGGCGAAGCTATCCACCTCCGGCCCACGCCAGAGCGCCGCCCCACGCAAGAGCTGCTCGGCCTTATCCACAGGGAAGACCGGCACGTCGCCCCATTCATCTAAACTGCCATCGATGGCGGGCGGCGCGGCCATACGCACAGCCTCTAACGAGAGCGCCTCGCGCGCACCGGCTTGCCGCACATGCGCCACATAGACCAGGTAGTCGCCATCGGACGGCACGTTAAAGGGCAAGGCCACCACGTCGCCCTCCCCTAAGGCATAATAGTGTCCGTTGCTGAAGTAAGACTCCCCGGTCCAGGCACGCGCCTTGTAGTCTGCATCACCGGTGACGTCGTCGCCGTCCTCTGCTTCCAGGACGGTGTAGGGCAGAACTGCCACCATCTGTGCCGCCAGGTAGGGCAAGGCCTCCGGCACGGCCTGCACCGCCAGCAACGCCCACAATGCCTCGATGGTAGACTCGGCCCCGGCGTTCTGGTTCACGCGCCAAGCCACCGGCCCCTCGATGCCGTCAAAGCCGCGCCCGGTGGCGGGGTCGTACATCGGCACGCCGGCCATGTTGTTACCCAAGAACCACGATGCCGCCAGCCCACCATAGCGAGCATAGCGCAGCTCTCCGGTTGCGTGATACAACGACATAAAGGCCTGCACTTGCACGTTTGTGCCATAGGCGATCTGGCCGCGCCGGTTGGGGAGCACGCCCATCTCCCGGACACGCTCGAAGACCAACTGCCGCATGAAGAAGGTCTCGGCCTCGCGCGCCGCCGACTCGATCCAATCATCACGCCCCAGCGCCATACCCGCCTCGGAGAGCGCATATGCCATACGGCTGCCCCAGGCGTGCCAATAGCCGGGCGCGTTGGTGGTATCGGGATGCATGGCGAAGGGATAGGTCAGCGCATCGCCGAGCTGATATTGGGCCAAGCCTTCGGCGATGTGCTCGATCAAGGCTTGCGTATCGGGGTTAGGGTGCCCGCGATAGTAGGCCGCGAGCGCCAGCAAGCCTACCGAGGCAACATCGGCATTGCCGCCGGGAATCCACGCCGGGATGTCGAAGCCATGCACTCGGTTGTACTGTCCATAGCCGGTCAAGGATGCAGCAAGCACGCCCTCGGTGCGCAGATATGCCGCTTGCAGACGTCCGGCGTAATCGTTATCGATGTCGGCAAACACCCGCGCGCCCTCGGCCAGCGCCCACGCACCCCGCATCGCCCACCAGCCCAACGCTTTATAGCTGGTCCTGCCGTCCATGTTGATGGTGCCCGTGCGGTCGGTGACGAAGTTATAGAACTCCCCGTCGTCGGCCTGCATGTACATGACAAAGTTCAGGCAGAGCTGCGCCGCTTCGAGTGTGGCAGGGTCGCCGGTCTGCTCATAGGAGGCGAGATAGACCAACGCAGCGCGCGCCACGTCGTCCACGGCAGAGATGCCCTCGCCGGCGGCGTCTACCCATGCATAGTCGGGGTATTCGGAATAGATGTGGACGAGCGCCATATCTTCGCCGTTGATGACAACCGGCTCGGTGAGGAACCGCAAGTGCGCCAGATTGACAAGGCTATCTTGTGGCGGTTGTTGCAGAGAGAGCGCACCGTGAGGCATGGTAAGAAGGGCCAACAAGATCAACAGGACGGATTTCATAGGGGAACTCAGCCTTTCACAGCGCCGACGTTCAGTCCTTCGATGAAGTAGCGCTGTGCGAAGAAGTAGAGCAGCAAGATCGGCGCGGCCATCATCGTTGCCATCGCCATCATGTAATGCCACTTAGGCGCTTCCTTGCTCAGCGACTTCTGGAAGAACTGTATCGCCAACACCAATGGGAACTTTTGGGTTGTGGTGAGGAAAATCAAAGGCGCTTCAAAGTTGTTCCAGTTACCCTGGAACGAGAGCACCGCGATCGCCAGGAACGCCGGGCGCACCAGAGGCAGCATCACATAGAAGAAAATCTGCATCGTGTTCGCGCCGTCTAGGATGGCGGCCTCGTCCATCGCACGCGGGATGGTGCGGAAGAACTGCCGCAACAGGAAGACGTACAGCGGCCCCCACGCAAAGAGCGAGGGCACGGTGAGCGGATCGTAGGTGTCGAGCAGGCCCAGTTCCTTCCAGATGAGGAACCCCGGAACCATGGTGAGCACACCGGGTAACATCACGGTTGCGAGCATGAGGAAGAACAATGCATCGCGCCCCCAAAATCTGAAGCGCGCAAAGCCATATGCCACGATGGAGGAGCTAAGAATCTCGCCGAACATCGCCAGCAGTGTGATGAAGAGGGTGTTGGCGATGACGCGCGCAAAGGTGAGGCCGGGCGCGATGCTGCCGAGGGATATCCAGGCGTCGGGGTAGTTCTCGAAAGCGATTGGGTCTGGCAACCATTCTGGCGGCCACACAAAAAGCTGTTCCTCGGTCTTCAGCGAGGTAGATACCATCCAAAGGAAAGGGATGAGGATAATGAAGCCGCCGAGGATGAGCAGAACATAGGTGATACCGTTGGCGACCGTCTTACGGGTGCTGCGCCGTCCAAGTAGATTCGGCTCGACGCTTGTCTCGGCGGGTGGGTTGATTGTGGACATCATATCCTCCTCAGGTTTTAGCGCGGTCGGCGCGCGCTTCTTCATAGAAGACCCACGCATCCGATGAGCGGAAAACCAACAGGCTAATCATCACCGTGATTATCATCAACAACCAGCCAAGCGCCGAGGCATAGCCCATGTGACGGTTGACAAAAGCCTCGTGGTAGACATTGTACGAGATAAACCAGCCTGCCCGCCGGGAGGATGGGATGAAAGCCTGCTGGGTGAAGATTTGCAGCGCGGCGATGGTTCCGGTCACAAGGTTATAGAACAAGGTCGGGGTAAGCATAGGTAAAGTCACGTTGCGGAACTTCTGCCACGTCCCGGCGCCGTCGATCTCGGCGGCGTCATAAAGCGGACGCGGGATACCCTTCAGACCGGCCAACAGGATAACCGAGTTCGCACCGAAGACACCCCACAAGCCCATGATGACAAACGAGGGCAAGACCAATTTGCGGTCGGTGAACCATGCCAGCGGGTCCATGTGCAATAGGTCATAAACCGGAGAGAGGAACCAATTGACCAGGCCGGAGGTCGGGGCAAAGAGCCAAAACCACAGAAGCGCGACCGCCGCTGCCGGCAGCACCGCCGGCAGGTAGTACAGCGTACGCCAGAAGCCGATGCCTTTTACATCGCGGTTGAGCAGCAACGCCACACAGAGCGCGCCGATCAAACCGAGCGGGATGCTAATGACCGCATAGGTGAAGGTCAGACGCAGCGACGGCCCCAAGTAGCGGTCGCCGCCGGTAAAAATCCTCTCCCAGTTTTCAAGACCGATCCATTGGGGCGCCTTAAAGAGGTTGTACTTTGTGAAGCTAAGGTAAAAGGATATGCCGATGGTAAAGACGTTCATGACGAGGAACTTCAACAGCCAGGGCAACACCAACGAGAAACCTGCCGCTGCCTCCTGCTTGACGCCCAACTTTCGCAGCAGGCGATATACGCCGTACATGATACCGGCAGTAGCTGTGCCGACAATCACATAACGCAGAAACGTCGGGTAGTAAGATTGAAATGCACCGGGGTCCATAGGCCACCTTCAGAGGTAAAGTGATATATACAAAACATGGGAGGTGGCCGGTCGGCCACCTCCCACACAGACTTAGGAGTTATTCTTCGGCGCCGGGAAGCACTTCTTCGAGGAGCGGGCGCACTTCGGCGGCCAGTTCCTCAGCCGTGCCTTCGCCGTGGAACAGCAGGTCCTGGAAGTCTTCCCAGAAGATCGTGTTCCATTCCGAGTGGCGCGGGATGATGTAGAGGCCGCGCATGTAGGGAACCGCCGCGATGATATCTTCGGCGTTGGCTTCCTTGCGTGGCTCCGAGGCGATCAGATCGTCAACGTTCGCCATCGAGACGCGCGGCGAGACGATCTTCCAGTGATGGATGCCTTCGGTGAGCTGGATCAACGCTTCGTATGCAAGATCGGGGTGCTCGGTTGCGGAGTTGATGACGGTTGCGGCGATCCATGCGAAGGTGACGTGTTCGCCAGACGGCCCCATCGGGACCATCGAGATGCCCACGTCGAGGCCTTCGACGCGATCGAGGTCATCGGCTGCGCCGCCCATGAACATGGCGACTTTGCCGGCCTTGAACATCTCGGCGTTGCCCTGCTCGCTGATGGTAGCTTCGGAGGGGCAGCATTCTTCGTTGTAGATCATATCGGCGTAGAACTGCGCGCCGGCGATAGCTTCAGGCGTATCGATGGGCGATTCGCTCAAGTCGTCGCTGATGATCTCGCCACCGAAGGACCAGATGAACATCTGGATAGGCGGCCAGCCGTTCATGATGAAGCCGTACTGGTCGGGCGTGCCGTCCTCGTCCTCGTCGATCGTCAGTTCTTTGGCGACTTCCAAGAACTTGTCCCAGTCCCAAGTATCATCGGGATAGTCAATCTCGGCAGCGTCGAAGAGGTCTTTGTTGTAATACAGCACAACCGGCTGGGCGATCCAGGGCAGGCCGTAGATACCTTCACCACCGGCGGTCACGGTCTGGATGACGCCGGGGAAGTAATCTTCGATGTCGGCGGTTGCGCGGTCATCGGCAGCGAGCATATCGGTGAGGTCCATGAAGACGCCGTCGGTGGCCCAGCCCATGTGGTCCTGGTCCATCCAATAGAGATCAGCACCGGTGCCGCCGGCAAGCCGGGTCTGAACCTGGGTGTAGTAGTCTGAGGGGATCGGCTCATGGACGATCTCGAAATCATCGTTATTGGCGTTGATCTCGTCGATGATCTCCTGGAGTTCGGCGGATTCATCGACTCCGGCCCAGGTCGAGATGGTGATGACGACTTTGTCATCGTCTTGTGCGATGGCGCTTCCCACAGCGGTGAGAACCATCACAAACACGATTGCAATCGTCATAAACTTAGACAGATGCTTAGCCATTTAGATTCTCCTCTTAGCTATATGATGCGGTCAATAACTATCGTTGGGGTTGATATTCTTGCTGCGAGGCACCTCCTTTTCGCTCTATCGGTCCGGTTGGTGCGTGCCACACGAGCCACGCAAGATGATTTCGGTTGCAATACGGATACGGAGCGGTGTGCTTGCATCCTGCTCGATCAGCTCAATCAATCTACGGGCGGCCTGGTAACCGATCTCGTGGAAGTGCGCGCGCACGGTTGTTAAGGGGGGTTCATGCAGGCGCGCCCACCCCACGTCGTCGTAGCCCACTATGGCGACATCATCCGGCACGACCAAGCCGGCCTCTTTACAGGCGCGCCCGGCGCCCCACGCGGTCGCGTCGTTGACGCCGACGACTGCGGTCAGGTCGGGGACTTCTTCAAAGGCCTGGCGCATGGCGTCTTGGCCGGTCTCGATAGTCGTATCGGGCATGACGACGCGGTGCGGTTCCAAGCCGGCCTCGGTCAGGGCGCGCGTGTAACCGGCGTAACGCTCGCGGCTGCTAAGCCATCCGGTGGGGCCGGAGAGGAAGACGGTTTGCCGGTGATGGTGTGCATCGATGAGGTGCTGTGTGACCTTGTATGTGCCATATTCGTTGTCGCTGAGCACACAATCGATGTGGGTTTCATCCAACATATTGTCGATCAAAACAATCGGCAAACCGGTATTGTAGAGCTGGATGATGTAGCGGCGTTCCAGTTCGGGGCCTATGACGAGCAAGCCATCGACGCGGCCTCCCTGCACGATGGGGAGGTGCTGCGCGCTGCTGCGCATAATGTCTTGGTCTACGCGCACGGGGAGCATATGATAATTCTGCTCGTCCAGCGCATCTTGTATGCCGATGTCGCATACCGGCACTATGTCTGAATTCAAATGGGAGGAGCGTCGGTAAGCTATTAGCCCGATGTTAAAGGTGCGCGCTGTCGCCAGCCCGCGCGCCGACATGTTGGCCGAATAGTTAAGCTCGCGTGCGACCTGCAAAACACGTGCGCGTGTCGCTGCACTGATGCCCGGCTGATCGTTCAGCACTCGCGAAACCGTAGCAACGGAGACTCCCACCTTCTCGGCTACGTCTTTCAGTGTTGTTGGCATAGTTCCCGAACTCTTTTCGACGACACGGGCAAAATTTCAAAGAGTATGCAAGCGCTTGCACTTATCATAGCATAGCGCGCGGAGGCTTGTCAAGCCTTTTTGGTTGCAGAGCTTTTATGCAGGATTAAGGGATAAAAGCTCACCCTACTATACGCGGCGGAAGACACGCGGCGCATGGTAGGGTGAGCTTTAGGGCGTGGCTATAGCCGGGCAAAGAAAGAAAGCACCTCCGGCCCGATGCGCCCGGTGAGCAAATATGAAAACTCTACTCGGCCAATGAGACATCATAAACGGTCAAATCATCGAAGGCGGCAACGATGCGGCTGACATCGCCATCGCCCGGTGCGGCAGCCACACCCGCAAGGCCCGAAGCATACGTTTTATCTCGCAGCGCAACCAGAAAGCGGTCATTGACATACATCGCAAGGTAGTCATCGATACACACAGCTCTGATGACGTTCACGCCTTCGTCGGCAAGGCCAACGGGCAAATCGCCGCTCTTCAAGGTTTTATACTCGTCGTCTTCGCCGCGCAGCACAAAGTATCTTCCGCCCAGGGAGATTGCAAAGATATAGCCATCGCCATCGTTGGCGAGGTCGGCACGGCACATCACGCCATACAGCGCGTCGTCCACGCTGCTCTCTAGCGATGCGTGCACCTCGATCACAACATCGTCGTGCACCGCCTCGGCAGCGTCGCTCTCCACCTGTGCCCATGCCACACCTTGCTCTGCCGCCTGTATGTAGTATTGGCCGTCGGTGACAAACATCGATGTCAGACCGGAGGCGGAAAGCCCTTCTGTGAGGTCACCGGGAGCATCGAAAGCATATGTCTCATGGATCGAACCTATCTTTATCGGGCGCTCGGATACGCTACCACTGCCGCAAGCCACCGCAGCAAAGGCCAGGATGATAAGGATGCTAATATTACGACTGCGCGTTTTCATCGTTTCGCATACTCCTTAAGCTAAATTCAACCTAACCCCAAACGACGCTGTTCGGCACCACCCGCGACAAGCGCGGCTTTACGGAAGACCGGGGAGGTGCGCCGTAACATCGGGACCGTCTCCCAGGGGAAGCAGATCAAGTGAGTATCGGGGGCAACCTCGATCTTAGCATACGGTGGGGCAGGCGTAAGCAGACGGATCAAGCCCATGCAATCGCCGGCGCAATACTCGGTATACGCACCTGTCGGACTGTGCACCGTAATGCAGCCTGCCGCCACGATAATCCAGACATCCCATATTTCGTCAGGCTCGAACTGTATCGGCTGACCATGTTCAGACGGCAAGAAACTCGCTGCGTTGATAAGTTTATTGCGCTCGACGCTCGATAGTTTTTGGAACAATGGGTAGGTGTTAACCTGGTTTTCGATGGTCCGCGCACAGTAATATGCCCATATGCGGCGCTGAATCTCGAAGCGATTCGTCTTCTCTTGCAACTCTTGGCTCGCCTCGATCTGCAAAAAGCGATAGTCCAGCGACAAGGTAACCGTGTTACACGAGGCCAGCAGGGTTGCGCTGCGCGTGCCGCTGGGGTTGAACAAGCCCATCTCGCCGGTGATGTGGCCCTCGCGGAAGACAATGTCTCGCTCCCGGCCCGGATCATCAGGGTCCGGCTCGCGCAGCCGGTTGCCCTGTACGAACACAGCGATCTCGCCGGAGACAACCATCATCAACATGTCGGCTTTATCGCCTTCTTCGACGATTACAGCGCCGCTGGCAAAGACCCGAAACTCTGAATTCCGGACAAAATGCAGCAAGGCATTAAACGATAGCTCCGAGAAGAAAACATCATATAAGGCCGGTGCGTCATCGATTCTTGTATAGCGCTGCGTCGAAACAGCGGCCAACACCTCGCGAGCGTGCGTGTGGTGCGGGTCTAGGTCCAAGAGCCGTTTGGCAAGCACGACTGCGCGGAAGGCCAGACCCTTGCCGGTCTGTGCATCGAGCATCGCCTCATACGTCCGGATAGTCTGCGTCAGGGGGTGCTGAAACGGCCTATACCATTCCTCGGCGGCCACGGGAGGAAGCCCGGCGCCCTCGGTGATGAAGACATTGTATAACACAACAGACCGTGTCGGCTCGACCCACCAACGCCCAAGCCAGGTGACCTGGCGTCCGGGCTGCGGGACATATAAGGCAGTCTGCCGGAAGAAGGATTCGGAAGCGAGGATTTGTCCGGTTTGCGCCAGGCCCGCGATGTGCATAGCAAGGCCGACCCCCGGCCCCCATACATTCTCTCGCCCGTCAAAATCGACCGTTTTCACGACCGCGCCGGTATGCAGCCCAATCCGCAAACGAAAGGGAGTCTTGGACTGCCGGTTGTACGTCTCAAGTCGCTTGCTCAATTCGAGCGCGGTCTGGAGCGCCGCGCGGTTATTCTCCCAAAAGGTAAGCGTCCCACCATCTCCCATCGGGTTCCATATCCGCGCCGAAGGGAAGTTCTGGTCTTCGGGGACCGCCTGTCCGAGCATCCCGATGAGCGTTTGAAGCGCCATCATCTGCGCCTCAGGCGGCATTATCGCGAAGTCAACAATACTGAGCGCCAAAATAGGTTTTTGCATGAAGGCCATAGTGTGCGCACCTTTCTTGTTGGAAGAGGTTCTATTATACAATGAATGCTTCGGTGCAGAAAAATGCGGTTATGGTAGGCCCAAAATCGATTTTCCCTCTTGGTCAATCAGTTCTCCCCAGCCTGTCGCCGCAAGCGCTCGAAGGGCAAGAGCGCATCGGCGGCTTGCGCATCCTTGAGCACCAATGCCTGCCGCAGCTCAATCAGCTGGTCGCGCAACATCGCCGCCTTCTCAAACTCAAGCGATTTCGCCGCCAGCTTCATCTGCTTCTCAAGCCCTTCAATCAGTTTGTACAAGTCTTCCTTCGGCAGCTGCTCCGGCCTGAGCGTGGCCGCGTCGTCCTCTGCTTGCGCCTGGGCACGCACCCGATCCGTGAGGTCACGCACCTCTTTGACCACATTCGCCGGCACGATGCCGTGTTTTTCATTGTGTGCCCGCTGAATCGCGCGGCGGCGGTCGGTCTCGTCGATAGCACGCCGCATCGAGTCCGTGACCCTATCGGCATACATGATGACCCGACCCTCCACATGCCGCGCCGCCCGCCCGATATTCTGGATCAACGCACGCTCGGAGCGCAAGAAGCCTTCCTTATCCGCATCAAGGATGGCGACCAGAGTCACTTCGGGCAAGTCCAGCCCCTCGCGAAGCAGGTTCACCCCCACGACGGTATCGTAAACCCCCAGGCGCAGATCACGCAGAATATCGATGCGGTCGAGAGTTGCAATCTCGGCATGGAGATAGTGCGCCCGCACCCCATTCTCCAAGAGGTAATCGGCGAGG
>CAZJBO010000071.1:0-10034 GCA_964544075.1 uncultured Anaerolineae bacterium | reverse complement strand
CGAACGCATACAAGCTGCCATCCATGAGCTTGGCTTTCAGCCTAACCCTGTGGCGCGCAACCTTGCCCTGGGGCGCATGAATACCATAGGTGTGGTGACGCCCTTTTTTACGCGCCCCTCGTTTGTGGATCGGCTGCGGGGCATCCAGGCCGAGCTTAACCCCACGAACTATGACCTTGTCCTTTTTAGCGTCAATACACCGGAGAAGCACGCAGAGCATCTAAACAGCGGGACGACATTCAAGCAAGTTGACGGCATGATTATCATTTCCTTGAGCGTCTCCGACCGAAACGCACAAGATTTCGCCCGTTGGTCTGTGCCGGTCGTGCTGCTTGATAGCTATCACCCCACCCAACCTCACATCATTGTTGACGATGTCGGAGGGGGGCGCATGGCGGTCGAACACTTGATCGAGCAAGGACATCGGCGCATTGCCTACATTAGCGACCTGTTTGATAACCCCTATGGGTTCGTCAGCAGCCGGATGCGCTATCTGGGATATCGCCGGGCGCTTGAGGCGGCGGACATCCCCTTTATGCCCCAATACCACCGACAGGCCGAGCACGGGCGGCATCAAGCCTGCAAGCTCGCGCTGGAGCTTCTCGACCTTCCTCAGCCACCCACCGCCATCTTCGCCTCTAGCGATACCCAGGCCCTCGGTGTGATGGAAGCGGTGCAGTCTAGGGGCTTGCGCATTCCGGAAGACATCTCTGTGGTCGGCTACGACGACATCGAGATTGCCGAATACCTCAACCTGACCACCATCCACCAGTCTATGTACCGTTCAGGCCAAAACGCAGTGACCTTGCTGTTGGACTTAATAGAAGGCAACAAACCCAAAGAGACCGAGATCGTACTCCCTGTTGAAATTATTCGGCGTGGTACCACCGGGCCGGCACCGTGAGATACCCCTAAGGTTGAAACACCATCCGACATCATCCTATTGAAGGATAAGGAGGCGGTTATTGCGCAGATAGTTTACAAACGCTTGTTACTTTCACAAACCCCTTTAGCACAAATTTTCAAGGAGAGGATAACGAAATGGACCGCAAGAAATTTGCATTGAGCCTGTTTTTGGTGCTTTGCCTGGTCGCTCCTTCGGCGATCGCACAAGATGAACCCACAGAGATTACCCTCTGGCGCCACACCAGCGACCTTATGCCGGAGCTTGAGGCAAGCCGCGCTGCCATCGAAGCGTTCAACGAATCACAGAGCGAATATGTGATTGTGTGGGAAGAGCTGCCGCAAGAATCCTACACCGATTCCATCACCGCCGCGTCGCTGGCCGGCGAGCTGCCCTGTGTGCTCGACTTCGACGGCCCCACCGTCCCGAACTTCGCGTGGGCCGGCCACCTAATGCCGCTCACCGACTACATTAGCGACGAACTCAAAGACGATCTACTCCCCTCGGCTATGGGCACATACCAGGATGATATCTACTCGGTCGGGCAGTTCGACGCTGCCGTCGCCATCTTCGGCCTTCGCTCGGTGCTCGAAGCCAACGACATCCGCATCGCCACCATCGAAGAACCGTGGACGCTGGAAGAATTCAACGCCGCGCTCGAAACTCTAGGCGCGCTCGAAGAATATGAAACCGCCATCGATATGTTCACCTTCTATTCCGGCGAGTGGTGGCCCTATGCTTTCTCGCCCATCCTCCAGAGCTTCGGCGGCGATCTGATCGACCGCGAGACCTACCTCTCGGCTGATGGTGTCCTCAACGGTGAGGAAGCGTTGGCCTTTGGCGAGTGGTTCCAATGGTTGTTTGAAAGCGGCCTGGCCGACCCCGCCGCGCCCGATGACCAAGCCTTTGTGCAGGGGCGTGCTGCTCTGGCATACATCGGCAACTGGTATTACCCAACCCTCTACGAGACCTGGGGCGATGACCTGGTCATCATGCCGGTCCCGGACTATGGCAACGGCCCGGCGGTGGGCGGTGCATCGTGGCAGTGGGGCATCAGCAGCTCTTGCGAGACCCCCGATGGCGCATGGGCCTTCCTCGAATTCATCCTCCAGCCCGAATATGTCGCCGCAATGTCCGACGTTACCGGCTTGATCCCGGCGACCGCCAGCGGCGCACTCCTCACCGAGAACTACGGCGAAGAAGGCGTGCTGCGCATCTTTGTCGAGGAATCAACCGAATGGTCCGTTATGCGCCCCGAAACCCCCGCTTATCCCATCATCGCCAGCGAATTCGAGAAAGCTATGACCGAGATCGCTTTGGGCGCTGATGTACAAGAGATGTTAGACCTCGCCGTAGATGCCATCGACCAAGACATCGCAGATAACGAAGGCTATGGCTTCGGCGAATAGAATAAAGACCTGATCTTTCAGGTCGTCCCGCTGAGGGATGTGTCGATTTATACCGTCGCGCATCCCTCACACTCGTTATGCACCGATGTTATGCACCGATAATGTAGGAGTCTGCCATGTCTCAGGCGAAGCCGAGTGCCGGGCGGGGAAGAGGTGAGGACTTAGCGGCCTGGTTGATGGGTGGGCCGGCCTTTCTGGGCTTGTTTGTCTTCTTGCTGGCGCCATTCCTTTTGGCGGCGGTGTTGAGCTTCACAAACCAACGGTTGCTCTCACCTAACCCCACCAAGTTCATCAATCTACGCAACTATGACCGCTTGCTCGCCCTCCGCGTGCTCACCCTCGATCCATTGACCGATGCGGAAAGCGGCGCGATCTTGCACGACGACGCGGGCAAGATCCAATATCCTTACGTGCGCGACATTCTACGCGCCGAAGAACGCTACGATGGCTTCAACCAATGGTTTACCGTAGATGCCTTCGGCAAGCGTTACGTCATCGCAGCGAAAGACCCGACCTTCTATCGCTCTCTGGTGAATAACTTCATCTTTGCCCTTGTCGTCGTGCCCCTTCAATCAATCCTTGCGCTGCTCTTGGCATTGCTCATCAACCAAGACATCCCCGGCGTGAATATCTTCCGGACCATATACTTCAGCCCGGTCGTCACCTCGATGGTGGTAATCTCGGTCGTGTGGGTCTTCCTCTACAGCCAGGATGGTTTGATTAACCAATTCATCGATACAATCTCCTTCGGCAATCTCGGCCCCTATAATTGGCTCAATGACCCGCAATCTGCTATGGTTGCCATTATCATTATGTCGATATGGCAGGGCGTGGGCTTCCAGATGATTATTTTCTTGGCCGGGCTACAAAGTATTCCACAAGCGCTGTACGAAGCCGCCAGCATCGATGGGGCCGGAACGCTTCGTAAGTTCTGGAATGTAACCATCCCACAGCTCCGGAATACCATTGTCTTTGTCGCCATCAGCACCACGATCCTTGCGTTCCGGCTTTTTACTCAAGTGGACGTCATGACCAACGGCGGGCCGCGTAATTCTACAACCACGGTCGTGTACCATGCGGTCGAGCAAGGCTTCAGGCGACAAAATATAGGATATGGTTCGTCTATCTCGGTTGTGTTCTTTCTTATCGTGCTCGGCATTGCATTGATACAGCAGCGCGTGATGCGCTCAAGTGAGGGAACCTGATGCAAGGATATGTCATCCCAGGCAGGGCACGGATGCGTGCGCTTCGGAACATCCGGTTTGCGTTGACCTATGCCCTGATGATCCTCTTGGCCTTCATATTCATCTTCCCCGTCGTGTTCATGCTTGTCTCTTCCTTTAAGCCCAACCGTGTTATATTTGAAGACTTGCGGTCAATAAACGCCTTCGTGCCCACCACATTCACCCTCGATAATTACAAAGGGGTCTTCGACCGCACGGCTTTTATGAAGTTTATGTTCAATTCCGTCTCCATCGTCACCTGCACGGTCGGCGTGGGCATATTTATTAACAGCATGGCAGCCTACGCACTCTCCCGGCTGCGCTGGCGTGGGCGCACCGTCATGCTATCGGTTATCGTCGCCCTCCTTATCATACCCTTCGAGGCAATCGCGGTGCCCTTGCTGTTTGTCGTGATTAAATTGCCCTGGATATCGGCAGACGGGGTATCGACCTCCTGGCTCAACACCTTGCATGTCCAGATCATCCCCTTTATCGCCGACGCCTTCTCCATTTTCCTTTTCTATCAGTTTTTCCTCGACATCCCAAAAGAACTCGACGAGGCAGCCCTGGTTGATGGCGCCGGACGCTTCCGCATCTATTGGAATGTCTTGATACCAATTTCGCGCCCTGTCATCGCAACTGTAGCCATCTTGCAGTTCTTGGTGCGTTGGGGCGACTATCTTTGGCCGGTTATGGCCGTCCAGGGCGAAAACGTGCGCCCGCTCACCGTAGGCATGGCAACCTTCTTCGGCCAGACGCCGGATTGGGGCCAGATCATGGCCTATGCCTCGATGATAACCCTCCCGGTGTTGATTGTCTTCTTGTTGTTCCAGAAGTGGTTTATCCAAAGCGTGGCAACAAGTGGGCTTAAAGGCTGAGCAGTTACGTAAAGTGAAGGTAATTATATGGTACTGCGCCTCTCTGATAAATGGTTGTGGGACTTCTGGTTTGCGCGAGATGGTGCCGGCTACCATGTCTTCTACCTCCAAGCGGACCGGAGCTTAAAAGACCCTGAGCTGCGGCATTGGAATGTCACCATAGGCCACGCCGTCTCGCAAGATTTGCGCACATGGCAGCGTCTGCCGGACGTGCTCGCCCCAAGCCGACAGACCCCGGCTTGGGATGATTGTACAACCTGGACCGGTAGCATCATTCGCCATAAGGACCTCTGGTATATGCTGTACACGGGGAGCAGCCGGGCCGAGAACGGTTTAGTCCAGCGCATAGGGTTGGCGACCTCGCCCGACCTGATGCGCTGGGATAAACACCCCAACAACCCATGCATCACAATCGATGCGCAGTGGTACGAGCTGCTTGATCTTACGCTTTGGCACGACCAGGCATGGCGAGACCCCTACCTCTTCTATCACCAAGCACGCGGCAAGTTCTATGCTTATCTGACGGCGCGCGTCAACACCGGTCCGGTGGACGGGCGCGGTGTAATCGGATATGCACAGTCCTCCGACCTCGTCCATTGGGAGGTATGCCCTCCCATCACCCGGCCAGGGGAGTTTGGTCAGATGGAGGTGCCCCAAATCGCAAAGATCAACGGGCGATACTATCTCCTCTTCTCGACAATGGCCGAGCATCACTCCGCTGCCCGACGCGCGCGCACGCATCTCCCCCCGGTCACGGGGACCCACTACCTCGTCGCCGATGACCCGTTGGGGCCATTCCGATATCTCAGCGATACCTTTTTGGTCGGCGATGCCCTGGGGACGTTTTATAGTGGGAAGCTGGTAGAGGGGCCGGACGGTGGATGGTTCTTTATGGCGTGGCGCTTCATCGCAGCCGATGGCGCTTTTGTCGGCGAGCTAAGCGACCCCATGCCGGTATCGGTGGGCGCACAAGGGGAACTCAAGGTTCAGCAAGATTCTGAACGGAGCGGCAGCGTTTAGCTCGCCCCCAATTTGCCCAACCATGCCTCTTGCAGCGCGATGACCGCCGCCGCCGTTGCCACCATATCGCCAAAACTGCCATCGTCTTGTTGCAAATGCAGCAGGCCGCGCGCCGGCTGCCCCCAATCTAACGTATCTTCGCCCGCCGCTGCGAGCGCTTGCAGCGCGAGCGCGCTTGTAAAGGCATCGCCCCACTGATCGTCTCGGCCTTGCCATGCGCGCAGATCGTCAAGCGCCGACGCGATGCGCGGCTTTGCCTCTGCGCCGTGCCCGCCGGAGACCAGCGCCATAATCGCCCACGCGGTTTCTTCGGCGCTTTCGAGACCTGCATCCAGCGCATCGATCAAGGTTACCCAGACTTCGTGCCCACCCGCCCTGTCCGACGTATGCCCCAACGCGATCATAGTAAGCGGCGCTGCCGGCCATGCGGTGGGGTATGGCGGTGCCGCCACACCAAGCGCCTCCGGCACCGCCTGCCCGGAAGCATCCAGCGCCAACGTTACCAGCGCAATAGTCTCTGCCCCAACGACAAGGTTGTCGGCGATCAGTCTGTCGAGGTAGTCGAGCGGGGTACGCCCGCTTGCCGTGACGATTGTTGTTGGGTCGATGTCGGCTGCGCGTAGCGCCAATACCGCCCATGCGGTTTCTTTGGCGCTGCCAAAGCCGCCGTTGTTGCGCTGATGGTTGATAATCCAACGCAGAGCGGCTTGATATGCGGCGGCTTCGCTTAACCGGTCGGGCGGGGGAATCGGGGTAGCGGTGACGACTACTATGTCGCGCTCGGTGCGGGTCACGACCACGGTGACCTCGGCAGTGACCAGACGTGTCGCCTCGACCGTGACCAGGCGCGTTACTTCGGGGACCTCCGGCGTCATGACGACGATCTGGGTCACGCGCTCGACGACGGTCGTGGAACTACAGCCCGCCGCCAGCAGCGCTACCGTGCCCAGGAACGCTATCACAGAGAGGCCAAGCGCGGTGCGTCGTGTCATCATGTTACCTCAGGAGACCGGGTAACATGTCACATAGCGTCGTCGTCGCCCGGTTCGTCATATTCTTCGTCGTCGCCACCCTCAAGCAGTGCGAGCGCTTGTTCTTTATATTCGAACGGCACCATAATCTCGATGTGCCCTAACATACCCACGGTGAGCGCAATCGCAATGCCGGCGCTCTCGCGTCTGATCCACACCGGGATGCTCTCGGCCCGCAGACTCCCGGCCATGATTTCAGCCTGTTCGATGCCGATCGGCTCGGCAACCACGACCCAATCGGTATATGGGATATTGTTCTCGCCCATGACAAGCGACCTTTCATGCTAATCAGGCTAAGGATACAAACGGTTCATGCGCCGTGCATAGGGGGCTGCTTCGCGGATGTGCGGCAGGCCACAGGTCCATGCCACAACCCGTTCGAGGCCCAGTCCGAAGCCGGCGTGCGGCACACTACCAAAGCGGCGGAGGTCTATGTACCAGTTGTATGCTTCCGGGTTGATGCCGATCTCTTTGATGCGTTCTGCCAACAAAGCCGCATCGTGGATGCGTTCGCTGCCACCGAAAATCTCGCCGTAGCCTTCCGGCGCGAGCAGGTCTACCGAGCGGCACACTTCGGGGCGTCCTTCGACCGGGGTCATGTAGAAAGCCTTGCAAGCGGTCGGGTAATTGTACACGAACACCGGCTTCTCGAAGCTCGCAGCGATGGCGGTCTCGTGCGGTGAGCCGAAGTCGTTGCCCCATTCGATCTTGAGCAATTCCTTCTGTTTGGGGTCCTCGGTGTTCTCGCGGATTGTGCGCAAGAGGTCTACCGCCTCGTCGTAGCTGATGCGGGGGAAGGGTGGGGTCACCTTTTCGAGATGGCTTGTGTCGCGTCCGAGGTGCTCTAGTTCCATGCGGCGCTCCGAGAGCACGGTTTGGATGATGTAGCTGAGGAATTCTTCCTCCATCGCCATCAAGTCTTCAAGGTCGAAGAACGCCATCTCCGGCTCGACCATCCAGAACTCGGCAAGATGGCGGCGCGTCTTGGATTTTTCGGCGCGGAAGGTCGGGCCGAAGCAGTAAACCTTGCCAAACGACATCATGTTTGCTTCGTTATAGAGCTGTCCGGTCTGTGCCAGGTATGCTTGCTCACCGAAAAAATCGACCTCAAAGAGCGTGGAGCTTTCCTCACCGGCGCTCGCCGATATGATGGGGGTATCGACGAGCAGGTATCCGTGTCCGTCCAGCCAGTCGCGAATCGCCTTGACGAGGGTGGCGCGCACCCGCAAGATTGCCCACTGTCGTGATGAGCGTACCCACAGATGCCTATGGTCTTCGAGAAACTCGACGCCGTGTTCTTTGGGTTGGATCGGGTAAGGGTCGGCGGTTTGGAGCACCGTCATCGCGGTTACGCCGACTTCATAGCCGCCGGGGATGCCGGGCGCGCGCGCATCGGCACGCACGGTGCCGGTTATGCTGAGCGAGGACTCTTGGCTGAGCGACTTTGCCGCCGCGAAGGTTTCGGGCGTGACGTCCTTCTTGAATATGACGCATTGTGCAATGCCGCTGCCATCGCGTAGCTGTAGGAATTGAAGTTTCCCTTTGCCTGTCTTGTTATAAAGCCAGCCACGCAGGGTTATCTCTTGATCGACGTAGTCGGCGAGTTTGGCAATTGACACAATTGGAGTCACGGCGGGACCTCCCCAGTATAGTATGCAAGGTTGATAATTTAGATCACTGGAGTCGATTGTAGCCCGCACCGATGACATGGTCAAGCTGGCGTATTCATTGCTCTTTCCGACCACGTACGCCGATGTTGTCCCTGTTGCGACAGGCTGAATTATGGCACAATTGGGTGATATATACGCACGGTAGGGAGCTGCCCCGGTTAGGCTCTGCAGGAGCTAAACCCCGGTGAAAGTGACCATCAGTCAACCAATACCGCTACCTGAAAGGATAGGTTTATGAAAGCAATTATACTCTGCGCCGGTGAGGGCACCCGAATGCGCCCGATTAGCTTTACCGGCCCCAAACATCTGATCCCCATCGCCAACAAACCCATCGTGGTACACATCATTGAGGAGATCGCCGCTGCCGGCATACACGAGATCGGCATCATCATCAACCGGCGCTGGGAGCGCGCATTCCGGCGCGCGCTGGAAGGCGCGGATAAACGCTGGAACGTGGAGATCACGATCATCTATCAAGACAAACCGCTCGGACTGGCGCACGCGGCGAGCATCGCACGGAGCTTTGTAGCGGGCGAACCTTTCTTGATGTGCCTGGGCGACAATTTGCTTGAGGCGGGCTTGGGCCAGATCGTATCGTTATACGAGGCCGGGGAAGCGCACGCGGTTATCGCACTATACGAGGTAGAGAACCCCTCGGCGTTCGGCGTGGCGGAGCTGGCGGACGGGCACGTCTTGCGTGTGGTCGAGAAACCCAAGCAACCTAAGAGCAAGTGGGCGATCATCGGCATGTACATCTTCGACCCGCAAGTCTTCGAGGTGATTGATGCGTTGAAACCTTCGGCGCGCGGTGAATACGAGATCACCGATGCGATTCAAGGCTTGATCGACCGGAAGCTGGTAGTCGTGCCGCACTTTGTCGAGGGCTGGTGGATGGATACCGGCAAGGCTGCCGACATGATCCGGGCAAACCGCCGCAAGCTGCTCCAACTGGCGCGCAACACCCAAACCGACGTTGGCTCAGTGATTCTGGATGGCTGCCGTGCGGATCAGCTGCCGGAAGGCACAACCATCGTGGGGAGCGAAATACGGGGGCCGGTTATCATCGGCAAGGGCTGCCATATCGAAGCGTCGTACATTGGGCCGTTTACCGCTATCGGCGATGGGGTACGCATTGTGCGGAGCGAGGTTGAGAACTCGATCTTGCTCAACGATTGTGAGATTGTCGATTTTGGCCCACGCATCGATAAGAGCATCATCGGCTGCCGCGCGCAGTTGACGACATCGAGCGCGATGCCCTTTGGGTCGGGTTCAACATTTATCTTGGCAGATGACAGCGTGGTTGACCTGCAACGCACAAATCCCTAGAGTTTGAAGCCCTGCCACCGATTATCACCTACCCGCCGCCGGGGGTGTTGGGATATTTGCTTGCTTTATGCACTGCGCGGGTGCTGCGCTGTTCTTGCGCTTTTGGCTTATCGCATATAGCTTTACGCCAGAGGACGATAATCATGAACCAAGACCCATCTTTCGACAAGCTGCTTGCACGTGGCATCGCGGCAGCCAAATCCGGCAACTATACGCGCGCACGCGCTCTGCTGGAGCGGGCGTTGCAGATCAACCCGCGCAGTGTGCGGGCGCTGCGTGTGTTAGGCAAAGTCCTGGCGGCGCAAAAGCGCGCTGCGCCCACCGCACCAGCGCGCCGGTCTTCTTGGCTGTGGCCCGCGCTCTTCTTGGGCATTGTAGCAACCGGCGTATTGGCGGTGGGTGCAGCGTTTATCTCGACGCGCCCGACGGCGCTGGCTTTTCTCTTCCCACCCACCGCTACTACAACGCCCACCCCCAGCCCGACCTTCACTGCAACCGCGACCCTCACCCCTACTGCCACACTCACCCCGACCGCCCCCCCAAGCGCAACCGCATCCCCGACCGCTACTGCGG
>CAZJBO010000070.1:0-10103 GCA_964544075.1 uncultured Anaerolineae bacterium | reverse complement strand
CGGCGCAGCCGACGTATCGCGCTAGCCTGCGGTTTCAACCGCAGGCCCAAGCCGAAGAGCTTCCGGCTCCCATCGCCGCCTGGGGTTGAAACCCCAGGCTAATAGCAAGCCGTCGGCTCCGCCGACCTTGTGCACGCGATTCTGGCTCCCCTCGCCCCAACGAGGGAGAGGGGGCGGGGGGTGAGGGGGGGCGCCATGCTTTTATGACATCAATGTGCCAAGAACCAACCCTGGCTGTCGAGTGGAGCCTCGCCTTTCTTAGGCTGCACCCGTTTATAAGTCCCGTCGGACATCAGGCGGCGCGCTTTGACATTATCCGCCATCGATATAGTCAGGACCTCGTCCAGGAGCCGGCGGCGGATATCGGGGTCGGGCACCGGGAAGATCGCCTCAACCCGCCGGTAGAGATTGCGCGGCATCAAGTCGGCGCTACCCAGATATACCTCAGACGCGCCGCCGTTTAGGAAGTAGTAGATGCGGCTGTGCTCCAAGAAGCGCCCTACCACGCTGGTGACCCGGATGTTCTCGCTGACGTCCTTGACGCCGGGCCGTAAGCAGCAGATGCCCCGTACCAGCAAGTCGATCTGCACACCGGCCATCGATGCTCTGTACAGCAGTCGGATCATATGCGCATCGACCAGAGCATTCATCTTGAAGATCAGGCGGGCAGGGCTACCGGACTCGGCGTGGGCGATCTCGCGTTCGATCAAATCGGCCATCTGGCGGTGGAGGTGTTCGGGCGCGACCAGCAGCTTGCGGTAAGACTTCTGCTGTCCATACCCGGTGAGGCGGTTGAACAATTCAGAGGCGTCGATGCCGATCTTTTTGCGGCAGGTCAACATGCCGAGGTCGGTATAGACGCGCGCAGTGACGGCGTTGTAGTTGCCGGTGCCCAGGTGGACGTAACGTTGGATGCCGTCCGGCTCACGCCGCACCACCAACGATATCTTGCTATGGGTCTTCAGCCCTATCAGGCCATACACCACATGCACGCCGGCCTTTTCTAGGGCGCGCGCCCAGACTATATTGTTCTCTTCATCAAAGCGCGCCTTGAGTTCCACCAACGCCGCAACCTGCTTATCGTGTTCGCGCGCCTTCAGCAAGGCGGCAACCACGGGCGAGTTTGTCCCCACCCGGTATAGGGTAGTCTTGATCGCCAAGACTTGCGGGTCGGTCGCCGCCGTCTCGAAGAACTCTACCACCGGCATAAACGAATCGTAGGGATGATGCAGCAAGATGTCTTGCCGACGGATCACCCGGAAAATGTCCTCGCCGGGGGAGAGCAGCGCCGGACGTTTGGGCTTGAAGGGTAGGTCGCGTAAGTCGGGGCGGTCTAGGTTGGCGAGCTTAAACAGGTTGCTGAGGCCCAGGGGGGCAGGCAGCGCATACACATCGTCATCGCTGATCCTGAGGTGTCCCACCAAGAGACGCCGGATGCTTCCGGGCATATCCTGCTCGACGGTCAGGCGCACGATCTCGCCAAAGCGGGTCTGGCGCACGCCCTTCTCGATGGTCTCCAGCAAGTCCGACGCCTCATCTTCCTGAATTTCGACATCGGTATCACGTGTGACGCGGAAGGCATAAGATTCGACCACGTCCATGTTGGGGAAGAGCATGGGCAAGTTGGCGGCGACGACTTCTTCGAGCCAGACGAAGTGGTCGCCCTCCGGCGTTTTGCCGTCTTCCGCATAGTCACGCATCACGTTGTTGATGGGCACCAGACGTGGGAAGACCTTCGGGACCTTCACCCGCGCAAAGTGTTTGACGCCTTGTTTGTCGCGCACGGTCACCGCGAGGTTTAGGCTCAGGTTGGAGATGTGGGGGAAGGGACGTCCGGGGTCTACGGCGAGCGGGGTGAGCACCGGGAAAATCTCGTTTTCGAAGTAGCTGTGGAGCGCAGCGCGCTGGGCTTTGGGCAGGTCGGCATAGCGATGTAGGTAGATGCCGTGTTCGCTTAGGCGTGGGATTAGCTCTTTGTGCAAGAGGTGGCGTTGCTCGTGCAGCATGGGCAGCACCCGCGCGCGGAACATGGCGATCTGCTCGGCGGCGCGCAGACCATCGGGCGGGGTTTTGAGCACACCGGCGGCCACCTGATCTCTAAGGCCGGCGATGCGGATCATATAGTGTTCGTCCAGGTTGTTGCTAAAGATCGCCAGGAACTTGATGCGCTCCAGCAAGGGGTGGGTGGGGTCTTGGGCCTCTTCCAAAACCCGGCGGTTGAATTCGAGCCAGCTTAGCTCGCGGTTGAAGTAAAGCGAGGGGTCTGTAAGGTCGATGGGGGGAGTTTTTGTTTTTTCTTTGACCATCTGTTATGTACCCTCTTGCCGGGGCCTGTGCTTGAAACCACAGGCTGGGGATAATACTTTAGCCTGCCCCCAGGCCCCCCAAAAAAATTATAACATAGCAGGGCAGCCCCTGAGGGCGCCGAGGTAGAGTCCAAGCCGCCCAACCCACAACCCAACATTGGCGGGCAGCCCCTGAGGGCGCCGAGGTAGATATGCACAAAATCGTTGACAGATGTGCCTTGTCTGTGTACAATCACGCCGTCCTCTGCCGAGGTAGCTCAGTTGGTAGAGCATTTGACTGAAAATCAAAGGGTCCCCAGTTCAAGTCTGGGCCTCGGCACTGCGCGCAAGTCCTACCGCATGGTAGGGCTTTTTGCTTTTCTATGTGCGCCGATGAGTTTGTCCGAACGAGGGGAATGTTGGCGCAGCCTCAATCGCCCTGCTGCGCGTTCGGCGGCACGGCTTCGATCGAGAGGTAGAACTTGGCGCCCTCGCCCGGCGCGCTCTCAACCCATGCGTCGCCGCCGTGACGCTGTGCCACGCCTTTGACGATCGTCAGGCCAAGCCCGCTGCCTTTTACCTTGATGTTTTCCTTCTTACGCACACGGTAGAACTTCTCGAACAAATGCGCCTGATCTGCCTCGCTGATACCGGCGCCGTTATCGCGCACCGAGACGATGACGTGCGGCACACCAAAGTGCGAAGAGCCAAGCCGGGTTTCTACCAAGACATCGCCCTCCGGCGGCGTATATTTGATCGCGTTATCGACCAGGTTTGTGATCGCTTGTCGGAGCATGTGCTCGTCGGCCATAATCACTGGGATATTAGGGTCGGCGTCGGCGGAGAGGTTGATCTGTTTCGTGAGCGCTTGCGCACGCTGCCCGGCGACGATATCTTCGATCATGGTTGTCAGGTCACACGGGGCGCGCTCCAGCTCGCCGCCCGACTCGAGGCGGCCTATATCCAACATGTGTTCGATCAAGTTAGACATCTGCTCGATGCCGACAACGATCTTATCGGCGAAGCTCTTCTGCTTCGGGTTGAGTTCACCGATCATGCCCATCATTGTGGCATAGCCCCGCATATAGGTCAGGGGTGAGCGCAGATCGTGCGCGACGATCTGCACGAAGTCGTCCTTCATGGCGCTGACTTCCTTCAGCGCGGTGATGTCGTGTAACACCACCACCCGTCCGGCGGCCTTGCCCTCCTGTACCAGGGGGGCAGCGTGGGCGGCGTAGGTATGTCCATCTTGCCCCTGCACCTCGCTCAGCTCCGGCTCGGTGCTGCGTTTGCTCAAAAGCTCGACCAGCTCGCGCGAAGCGACCGCCTGGCGCACCGGCTGCCCGGTCGCTTCCTCCACATCTATATCAAACAACGCACCGGCGGCAGGGTTTGCCATCACCAGAACGTTGCGGTGGTCGGCGGCCAACACTGCGTCGGCGATAGACGTCACGATGGTTTTGAGCTGCGCGTTTTCTTGGCGTGCGGCTTCGAGGCGCGCGGTTAGCCGCGCCAGCGATGCATTGAGCTGCTCCACTTCGTCGATGGCGTCGTTGAGACGCCGGTTTGCTCGCAGCGCGTACAAAATCTGCACCACCACACCTCCGATTAGCATTTCGATGACAGATGTAGAAAGAGCCGGCCCCATTTGTGCGCGTGCGTAGTCGAACGAAGCCCAAAGCGGGCCGCCGTTCTGTACAACCGCGCCGAGGAAGTGCAACGGCCAGACCAACAACGCGCTGAGCGGCCCCGCGATCAAGGGTTGGCGCAGCGCGGTCATCATCTTGCCCCGGTAGGTTTGGCGGAGCAGGGCGGTGGCGAATGCGGCGGCGAGCGCAAACTCGAAGGGTTCGAAAGGGGCGTGGCTGCCCCATCCGGCACGGGCAAGCCCGGCGGAAAAGCCTATGAGCAAAGCCGGTCCGACGCCGAACCACACTGCGCCCAGCAGGGCGAGCAGGCCTCCCGTCAGGGCGGCGGTGACGTCGGCAGGGGCGGTGAAGCGCACGAGCGTGATGCGTGTGAGCGGGAAGGCGGCGAGGATGGCCGCCAAGTAGCAGAGGCGGCGTTCGCTCGACGCCAGGCGCCACTCGTGGTGGAAGGCCCACCATAGGATGACGCCTATCACTACGGCATAGCCGACGCCGAGGAGCCAAGCCGCCGTGTCGAGTTCAGATGTTTGGAGGTAAAAGTTTCCCCGGATGCCCCAGGCTTCAAATCTCATACGCAGTGGTTCTTTGGATGGGCGCCGATAAATAGATGCAAAGTGATTATAGCATAAGGTAAATATGACATAGCCAATGTCCTTACTCCGGCGGTGTTTATTCGGCTTGCTTTGCGGGGGCAATGCCCCCGCCGGCCCTGAACCCACAAATGGGCATCGCTTCGCTCTGCGTTTGAAATCGGGTCAAGATAGACACCGCGTCCGGTCCGGGCGACCGAAAGGGATGCCACCGGTTCCAAAGTCCCAAGTGAACAGATACTTCCGGCACTGCAAGCTAGCCAAAATTCTTCTGCCCGACGCCAAACACACTGCCGGGCAGGTTAAAGCCGTGTTGTTCGAGCAGGTGGATAAAGCCGGGGCGGAAGCCCGAAGGCTCAAGGGTCCCGCCGCCCTCGTGCGACGCTCCGTGGCTGGTCTGGCCGGGCGTGCGGTATACAAACAGGTCTTGCATCACTACCGCATCGCCCTCCATGCCCTGAAGCTCGGTGATGTAGGTGATCTTGCGCGAGCCGTCGTTGAGGCGGGTTTGCTGGATTATCAGGTTGACGGCAGAGGCAATCTGTTTGCGGATAACAAAGATCGGCAGGTCCATACCGGCCATCATGCACAGGGTTTCGAGCCGGGCGATACAGTCACGCGGGCTGTTGGAGTGGACGGTGGTAAGCGAGCCGTCGTGACCGGTATTCATCGCCTGGAGCATATCGAGAGTCTCACCGCTCCGGCACTCCCCGACCACGATGCGGTCGGGGCGCATTCGCAGACAACCCTTGACCAGATCGCGGATTTCGATCCGGCCCCCGCCTTCAGGCGTGGGGGGTGCGGTCTCCAGCCGGACGACGTGGCGTTGGGTGAGCTGCAGTTCTGCCGAATCCTCGACCGTGATGATGCGTTCCTTGTCGGGGATGAAGGCAGAGAGCACGTTGAGGAGGGTCGTCTTGCCCGAACCGGTGCCGCCGGAGACAACGGTGTTCAGGCGCGAGACGACACAGGCTTCAAGGAATTTAGAGACTTCTTCGGTGAAGGAGCCAAACCGGATCAGGTCTTCCACCGTAAGCGGCTTCTCCGGGAATTTACGTATGGTGATGGTGGTGCCGCAGAGCGCCGAGGGCGGCATGATGAGGTGCACGCGCGAGCCATCGGGGAGCCGGGCGTCTACCATAAGCTCACTGCGGTCAAACTTGCGTCCGAGCGGGCGCACGATGCGTTGTGCCACCCACTGTATGTGTTCTTCATCGTCAAAGACGACCTCGGTCTCGCTGAGCTTGCCTTTGTATTCGGCATAGACCATATCGGGGCCGTTGACCATGATCTCGGAGTATGCTTTGTTGTGGATCAGCGGCTCCAGAGCGCCGAAGCCGAGGATGTCATCTAGCAGTTTATCTTCGAGTTCTGCGTACTCGTGGGTAGAGATAGAGGGGGGCAGCACCTCCGGCGTATCGGGGTTGAACTTCCACTTAAGCGAAGGGTGGCCCGGTTCGACTATCGCGATCCTATGGCGTTTGAGCAGTGTCTTGAGGCGCCCGATTATCAGATCGACTTTATCGGGCCGTTCGTTCCGATACCATTCGTCCGCTTCGGCGGGGTGTGCCAATATCTTGGGGCGCAAGATGCGGCGGATACGGGCGACTTTGGGCGTGGTGCGCTTCTTCGGCGGGATCGGGTTCCCGTACTTATCGTAGGTTCCCTTGTGGCTATCTTCTTGTTGTGGTTCCGTTGGGGCCGGGGGTTTCAGTTTGCCGAGCGAGGGCAAGGCTGCCTCCGATTGTTCTTCGTCGGACTTTCGGCTATCCTGTAAGCGTCTTGACAAGAACGAGCCGCCCATTTCGACCTCTCTTTAAAAGCACAAAGCAACGCAGAGCCATAATTTAGAATAAATAATGACGATGCTTTAAGTTTAGGCGAGTTTAGCGCGCTGTGCAAGTGTTTTTGCTGCCTGGGGTATAGATCAAAACTCAGAGAGGCCGGGGTTTGGGATTTTAACCCCACACCAAGAACGTGCCGTCGCGACCGCACACGCTCCCAGGCATCCTTACAAAACACGTGAATGCATACGTTGGTTTGCACAGCACATCTATCGCGAGTACAATGCAGACAGTGTATACAATTGGCAGACCCCGGTCAATCAATATAGGTAAACCAGTGCTTGACCCCGCACCGGCGTGAGTGGGGCTATCTATGCTTGTTAGAGCGTTTCGTCTATCCGATAAACTCGGCAATATCTTCCTCAAGATCAACATCTGGCTGGCCCGGCAAGCGTTGGGCTGTGCCGATATCTTCACCACGCGAGCAAGGCGCTGGTACGCGCGCACTTGGCGCACCCTCTCCGCCCTCTCACAACGCTTCCAGAAGACACAATCCCGCATCACAGCCGGCGTACAACCCCGTGTCGGTGATGCGCAAACCAGGGCACAGAAGCGCAGCGCGCGCGCGGCCCGCCTCCGACAGCGCAGCGCCACCGAACAGCTCAAAGGCCAGGTGCGCGCGCTGAGTGTCTTCGCAGTCGTTGTGCTGGCGGCCCTTGTGGGCTTCATCCTGTGGAGCACCGGCCCATCCAGTCGGCTGCGCGGCGGGGCCTCACTGGGGCAGCTGCCCGTCCTGACCACGCGCGTACCACAAGCTACCCTGGTGCCCACACCCATACCCACCGCCACCCCGGTACCAGACCCGCTCTTGGTGGGCGGGAGCATCGCCTATACCATGCGCAGCGAGGGCCAAAGCGACATCTACGCCGTGGTTGTCGGCGAAGGCAGCCCCATCCAGCTGACTAGTGACCCCGCCGATGACCGTGATCCCGCCTGGGGACCGGACGGCGTCCACCTGGCTTTTGCATCGCGCCGCGATGGGGACTGGGATATCTACGTCCTAGATACCACAGATGGGGCGATCACACAGCTGACCAACGACCCCGACTTCCAGGGCGCACCGGCCTGGTCGCCCGACGGCTTGTGGATTGTCTACGAGTCATACAAAGACCAAAACCTCGACATCTATATCCTCAAGGTCGATGGCACCGAAGGACCATACCGCCTGACCTTCGACCCCTCGCCCGACTTCGAGCCGGCTTGGTCGCCCGATAATCGCAATATCGCCTACACATCGTGGCGCACCGGCAACCAAGAAATCTTTGTGATCTCGCTCGATAACCCCAACGAACAAGAGGCCGTCAACCTAAGCAACACGCCCGACATCGACGAAGATTACGCAGCGTGGTCGCCCGACGGCCTGCATCTCGCCTACAGCGCCCGCGACATCACCGGCGTTGAGGTCGTCTATGTGCGCACCTTCAACGACCTCGACCGCCCACCGACTCTGGTAGCACAGGGCACACAGCCAAGCTGGGCACCGAACAGCGGCAGCGTCATCTTCGCCGCCGGTCCCGCTGCCCGGCCCCGCACCCACCTGATCGCCGGCCAGTTTAGCGGCTTCGGCGCGGCCACGGCGGTGCTGAGTCTGCCCGGCGCGGTCAGCGACCCGGATTGGTCGGGCATCGTAACCGGCGCGCAGCTCTTCGACTGGGGGGGCGTGCCGTCTCGGTCGGAACCGTTATACGAGGAAGACATCACATACGAGAACTTAGAAGGCGGCCCACGCTATCGCCCTATGTTCCTAAACGAGGTCGAGGCGCCCAACCCCTACCTAAGCGACCGCGTGGATACCTCGTTTAATGCGCTGCGCGCCGCCTGCCTCTCTGCGATCGGCTCCGACTTCTTGCGCACTCTGGATGACGCCTGGTGGCCGCTCGACCGCCGCCCTGAGCCGGGCCAAACGTTGCACAACTGGCATTATGCCGGGCGCGCCTTCGCGCTTAACCGCAACCTGATCTTGGGCTACCCCTCACCGCTGGAGGTCGTGCGCGAGGAAACCGGCGCACAGACATATTGGCGCGTCTATGTGCGCGCCGAGACGCAAAACGGGCGGCTCGGCGAACCGCTGCGCCGCCTCCCCTGGGATTTCGAGGCACGCAACAGCGGCGATATGCGCACATATAACACCGGCGGCGCGCCGAAGCGCGCGATCCCTGCCGGTTATTATATCGACTTTACCCAGCTGGCACATGACTATGGCTGGGAGCGTGTGGCATCGGATAGCACTTGGGTGCGCAATTATGGCGGGGTGCGCTTCTGGCAGTTTGTCAAGACACAAGGCTTGAGCTGGGAAGAAGCCATGATAGAGGTATACCCGCGTCACGAACTCGACGCTTTCTTGGGCGTGCCGACGCCCGCCGCCCCGGTCGATGCGGGTAATGCACCATGAGCGCGCGTCATCATAGACGCCGACGCCGGTACGCGAGCATCAGCGCGCCCGTGCTCCAGGGCCTGATGATCTTGGGGATTATCGCCGGTGGGTTGGCAGCGCTGTTGGTCTATAACACTCAGCCGGTACAATCGTTTGTCGTGCCGGGCGGCGCGGTCGCTTCCTTCACCCCCACACAGTCAAACTGGCAGGGCATGATAGCAACCCGCTTCTTGCTATATGCCTCACCCATCCCCACGATAGATGCAACCCAAGCCGCCGCCTACAAACCGCCCACCCCCGGTTGGCAAGACGCCACGCCGGTTGCCTATGCACCGGCGCAGATCATGGGGGTGAGCACCCCCACCCCCACGCGCGACCCCGGCCTACCCACCCAGACCCCTACGCCCGGCCCTTCGCCTACCCCCACCGTAACGCCGCTTCTGCCGGCTGCCCCGGCTGCGACCGCTACGGATAGCGGCAGGTGGAACCCACCTTCGATGCCGGAGCCGCTCGCGCTGAAACCACGCGACCACTTTTGGCTGCAACGCCCCATCGAGGCGAACTGGGTGAACTATGGTTTGGAGTGGTACCATTATGGGTCGAACGGCCTCGACGACAATATGCGCGTCCATCACGGCGAAGACTTCGGCAATCCACGCGGCGTGCGCGTCGTGGCGGCAGGCCCCGGCACCGTGATCTGGGCCGATAACGGCATCGAGGTGATGCGCCCCATCGAAGGACGTGACCAACTCTGGCTTGAGAAGATCACCTCCTATGGTAATGTGATGGTCATCGAACACGACTTCAGCTATCGGGGCCAGCCGGTCTACACTTTGTATGCACACCTATCGGCCTTCGTCAAGGCGGTGGGCGACCATGTGGAGGCCGGCGAAGTGATCGGGCTGGTGGGCGCAACCGGGGTGGTGGGCGGCCCGCACTTACACTTGGAAGTGCGCATCGGCTGGAACTCGTATTACTATACGCGCAATCCCTACCTCTGGATTGTGCCATATGTAGGTACCGGCGTTATCGCCGGGCGTCTGACGCACCTGGGCACAGACGAGCCGGTGATAGATAATGTCTTGACCCTGGTCGATAAGCACACCGGACGGGTGGTGAGCAAACATACGACCTATGGCGAGACCGTCAACCCCGACGATGAGTGGCACGAGAACTTTCTCTTTAGCGATGTGCCGGTCGGCGATTATGAGGTGGTTACCTGGATTCACGGCACGCGGCTCGTGGCCGACGTGACCGTGCAGCCCGGAGTGACCAACTTCATCGAGACATGGACAGCCGACGAAGACTCCGAAATCCCCGCAACTCCACAGAGCATCGAGAGCGCAGAATAGCATATTGGG
>CAZJBO010000069.1:0-10132 GCA_964544075.1 uncultured Anaerolineae bacterium | reverse complement strand
CGCCAGCCGTGCCAAATCGACCATGCCGTCATGTGCCCGCAGAGCATAGCGAAGTTGCCCGCCGAGCCGTTTGAGGAAGACCTGTGGATCGTCTGTATTGGGGTTGATGCCGAACAGGTAGACCGTCTCAGGTGCGGCTTGCTCCAACGCCGTGTGCAGCACTGCCGGACCGGGCGGTGTTGTCCAGATCGCCAGGTGCGGCGCGGTGACCAGCGCGCTGCGTATCACGCCCTTCACATTGCCATCACCTTCCGCCCACACCTGTATATCGGCTTCGGCTTGCAGCCTTGCCAGGATCGTGCGTGGGTCGGGCACTGTCCGATAGTCGATCACCTCAAGCACCGTGTGCGTATCCTCGCACACGACCGGCAGCGCTTCGAGCGGGCGTGCCTCCACCCAGGTCAGCGCCACCCGCCGCTTCCCTCTGAAGTCGTTTACCCGCACCGTGTAAGCTAGGTCAAAGCGGCCCGCCGGCAGCGGCATATCCGCGCTCCGCCACCACATTACTTCGTGTTGGGTCCCGGCCTCATCGGTCACCATCAAGCGGCGATGTTCACGGTCGCGGCCCAGGGAGCGAGACCGCATTATTCGCAGCTCTCGGCTCGCCAGAATCGGCGCGCGGTTGCCCGGCCCAAAAGGGGCGAGGCGCGCCAGGTCTGCGACAAAGTCGAGCGTGAGCGCATCGAGCCGTATATAAGCATCAATCGTGATGGGCACCTCCCCGTCCACATCGCCGCGCATAGCGCGCACCGTGCGCGAGAGCGCGTGGCGGAAAGTGTCGATGTGTGCCGGATCAATGCTTAGCCCTGCCGCCATCGCATGGCCGCCGAAGCCCTCCAGCAGCGCAGCGTGTTCGGCGATTGCTGCCGTGATGTCGCAGCCTTCCACAGAGCGTGCCGAGCCGCGCCCAAGCTGGCCTTTTGGGGTGGCGATCAGCAGCACAGGGCGCTTGAACCGCTCGGCGAGCCGGTTAGCGACAAGCCCGATTATGCCTGCCGGCCATTCCGGATGGGTGAGCACCAGCACGGCAAAGTTTAGCAGCGCGGGGTTGCGCTCGATCTGTGCCAACGCTGCCCGATAGACTTGCTTGCTGCGCTGTTTACGTTGTGCGTTAAGGCCTTCCAGCTCGCTTGCAAAGATGCGTGCCCGGCTTGTGTTGTGTGTGGTGAGCAGCTCGACCGCCTTGTTAGCATCATCAAGACGCCCCAGCGCGTTGAGGCGTGGCGCGATATCGAATCCGATGTTTTCCTCGGTGAGCCATGCCGGGTTTAACCCGGCGTTTTGCATCACAGCTTGCAGACCGGGGCGTGTGGTGTGGCGCAGTGCATCCATGCCGCGCTGTGTCATATAGCGGTTATCGGCGCGCAGCACCATGACATCGGCGACGGTGCCCAGCGCCACGAGGTCGAGGCCGCTTTCCGCTGCCGTGTGTGTGTGCCCGGCACGGGAGTAGAGCGCTTCCACCAGCTTGTACGCGCAGCCCACCCCTGCCATATTATAGAGGGGGTGCGCAGCGTCGAGCCGTTTGGGGTTGATGATGGCATAGGCGCGCGGTAATGTGTCTGGGAGTGTGTGATGATCGGTTATAATTACATCAACGCCGCGTGTGTGCGCATAATCAACCGCATCATGCGCGCTTATGCCGGTATCGCAAGTGAGCAGCAGTTCGACGCCCTCGTCGATCAGCTGCGCCAGACGGGGAATATTGACGCCGTGTGATTCTTTGGCGCGCTGTGGGATGTAGTAGCGCGGTGATGCGCCAAGCGCGCGCAGTGCCTCGACCAGTAGGCTTGTCGCGGTTTGGCCGTCTACATCAAAGTCGCCCCATACGCAGATGTTTGTGTCTGCATGGATGGCGTGCAACAGCCGCGAAACGGCGGCGTCCATGTCGGGCAAATCGCCGGGAGGCGCGGGTCTGTAGTGACCAGGGTCGAGGAAGGCACGTGCCGTATCCGCCTCGATTATGCCGCGCCGTGCCAGGATTTCGGCGACAAGCGGGCGCCCACCGACGGCGGCTTGCAAGTCTGGGGCTATGCTGATAGGGTTAGGTTCAATCCAGGTGGGCATTAAGTCTCGTACCTCTGTACCTAACAAGCGGGTTGCAAAGCATCTTCTATGCGGCTGCTTTAATACACGTTACACTATTTTAGCCTGGTGGGACGATTTAGGCATTTGGATCGGAAGCGGCACAATGATTTACACTCTTACACTCAACCCCGCGCTCGACCGCGAGTTGGTAGTGCCTGAATTCGCGTTTGATGCGATTCTGCACGCCGGTGCGCGCCGTATCGACTATGGAGGGAAGGGGTTCAATGTATCGCGCGCGCTGAAGGCGCTCGGCACAGAGAGCATCGCGCTGGGCTTGGTCGGCGGACCGACCGGTGAACGCATCGCCCACGGCTTGGATGAGACCAATATCTCCAGCGATCTGGTCTGGATATCGGGCGAAACGCGGACCAATATCAGCATCGTAAATGCCGACAGCACACATTACCTTAAGGTGAACGAACCCGGCCCGATCATCGCGCCTCTTGAGATGTATACCATATACCAGAAGATATGCAAGATGGCGCGTCCGGGTGATTGGTGGGTGATCTCCGGCAGCCTGCCGCAAGGCATCCCGGAGGCGCTCTATCCGGAATTGATTAACATTATCCAGGAGGCTGACGGACGTGCCGTGCTGGATACCGACGGCCCCGCTCTGCGGATGGGCTGTGAAGCTGCCCCGTACCTGGTTAAGCCGAACCGCGCCGAGGCCGAGAGGCTGGCAGATCATCCGATCGAATCGCGCGAAGACGCTAAAGCTGCGCTGCGCGTCATCCATACGCTCGGTCCACGGCATATTGCACTCTCGCTGGGCGCGGACGGTGCGTTGTTCTCGGACGGGCAGCAGGTTTGGTATGCCGAACCGCCGACGATCCAGGAGCGCAACCCGATAGGGGCGGGCGATGCGATGGTGGCGGGGATGGTGTGGGCGCGGAGTCGGGATGAGGCATGGCCGGAGGCGCTGCGTTGGGGGGTGGCGTGCGGCGCGCTGGCGGCAAGCCTCGGCGGGACCGCGATGGGGTCGCGCGCCGACGTGAGGATATTGTCTGAGCACGTGAGGGTGAAGTTAGTATAGGCCTTCAGGGTTTGGACGTCGGCCTCGGCTGTCTGCCTAAAATTCGACCTCTTGCACCTGATCGAAGTCAAAATCAAAGCTGAAGGCCGTGTCCTCGCCCGGCATATCCTCCGCTTCGGAGAGCGTCCCCGCCGCCGTGCCGCGCGCACAGAGCGAGCGATAGGGGCAATACTTGCAGCGTCCAAGCAGACCCGTGCGCACAAATTCCACCTCGTCCATCGCCAGGATCATCTCAATCTGCCGGGCAATCTCCGCGCGGTCTTGCGCAAACTCGGCGGTGGAATAGCCGAAGAGTTCGGGCGTGTCCGGCGCGTCGGCGAACCAATACATCATGCTAATTTGTTCGGCTTGCAGTGCCGCGCCCTCGTTGAGATGTGTGCCCGCCCCGGCTGCCAATACATAGCGATATACCCGCGTTTGCCAGTGCCCGGCATACCATGTGCGCCGTTGCTTGCGCCCGGTCTTCCAGTCTACGATGACCGCGCGCACCCCCGGCTCGACCGCCAGCAGGTCATACTTTGCCAGCAAGCGTTGGCCCGCGACCGGCGCCGAGAGTGTGATCTCGGTATAGCGCGCATCCGGCAAGCCGGACGGTGGGTGTTCTAGGTAGTTGTTCCACCAGCGGAGTAGGTCGGCGTCGCCTTGTGCGGCGGCCAGCTGTGATAGGCGTGCGGCGCTGATGCCGAGCGTGTGTTGCTGCGCCATGCGGTGGAAGACCGCGCCTTGCTGCATGTGGCGCTCGTATGCCAGCGCCTCCCCGACAAACTGCGCGGGCCATGCTACGCGCTGCACATAGCGCAGATAGAAGCGGCGCCGACAAGCGCTGAAAACTTGTAGGTTGGCTTGGCTAAAGCGGAAGTGTGGCGGTAGCTGTATGGGCATATGCTGGTCCCTCTTTAGGCCGGCGGCGCGTTATCGGCAAGGTAGGTTTGTAGTTCGATAAGCGGCGCCGACGGTTCCATATCCCCCCGGCGTCCGGTGTTCCAAGTAATGATAAGCTCTTTGCGCGCGCGTGTGATCCCCACATACAGCAGTCGCAGCCGCTCCGAGACGTAGTCCATACGTGCGGACAGAGTCGCTGCGCCTTCCTCATAATGCGTGTCTGTGTCCAGCGCGTCCAGCTGTGCGAGCGCTTCGGCTTGCAGGTTGAGGTGTTCTAGCGTGGCGTTGCCACGCACAAACCATCTCTCGCCGATGTAGCTATCGTGTGCTTGTGCCGAGGGGTAATCATAGTTGTTGACCGACATCAGGTATACCCGGTCCCATTCCAACCCCTTCGCGCCGTGCATCGTCTTCACGACCACTTTGCCGCGATATTCGCCTGGGTCGAAGTCGGCGTCTGCCTCGCCGAAGCCCTGAAACTTGCGCATGTTTTTCTCGATCTCTTTCAGCTCCATTGCCATTTCGGATAGGTGCCAGTCCGGATTGGATGCGCCGACCCGCTGTAAGAAGAGCGCCATGCTGTGCGCCAGCGCCAAATCTGCCGCCGTCTCGAAGAGGTCTTGCGCTATGGTGAGGACAAGTTGGTCGATGGGGAGCAGCGCCGCTTCCTGCCACCGACATACCAGCGCGCGGAAGTCTTCCAGGTGGGCGCGCAAGCTCAGATCGTCTACCGTGTCTTTGAAGGCATCGGCCCAATCTTGATAGTCGCGCGGCCACAAGAAGCTCTCGACGTGCCTACAGCCGCGCAGCATCTTTGTGATGTTCTCAATGCGCGCTTTAGCGTCATCATCGTGCGCGTTGCGTTGCCATACCTTGTAAACGGTCGCCAAGTTCTTTGATGCGGTGGGGTTTGCCAGATAGGAAAGCACTTCGCCGAGCGCACCGGCGGCGTTGCGGGTGGCTTTGGCGGTGCGCAGCATGTCAACACAGTCTATTCCGTATTGTTTCAGCGTGTCCACCACAGCCGTACCGCGCTTTATCCGTGGTACCAAGACGGCAACCGTCGCGTCGGGATGTTTGGGCAGCCAGCCGGCAAGCGAGCGCACCACCTTTTCGGTCTCTTTGTCGGGCGTGAGGCGTTGATTGTATATGTAGATTCTGCTGGGCATATCGGGCGGGTTGCCCTGGGGCTGGCCTTCGGGCACAGGTTCGATCAACGGTGGGGTGAGGGCATCACGCACCGCCTTGACCGGGTGGTTATGCTGCGTCCATTCGATCAAGTGGTTTGCCAGGTTGATGATGCTCTGTGTCGAGCGCCCGGAATGCGGCAGATTGACGGCGGCGGTGTCTTCTTGGGCCAGGAAGCTGCGCAGATACTTGGGGTTGGCGGTGGTAAAGGTTTCGTAGATGGCTTGGTTGGGGTCGCCAACACGCACCCAGTTGCCCGACCTCTCGGTTAGGGCGCGCAAGATGTGCTCTTGCAGGCGGCTGCTATCTTGTGCTTCGTCCTCCAGCACATAGGGCCACTGTGCCGCAAGCCGTCCGCACATATCCTCATCAAGCGTCAGGGCACGCAGCGCCAGCATAATCAGGTCGTCGAAATCGACCGCACCACGGTAGCGCAGCCCGTGTTGATAGTCGGCATATATGGCGCAGCCCATCTCGGCAAGCGGGAGCGTGTCGGGGCAGGCGGTGAGCTTGGCGCGGATGTCTTCGGGCGACAGGAGCGCATCTTTAGCCTGCTTGATGAAGCTCCCCGCGATGTCGGTGACAAGGCGCGGCCAGTCCTTGCGCTTCACACTATCAAGCTTCCCTCCCTCGATGTCTGGGTCGATAAACGCATCGGCAAAGTCGGGATGGCCGTGCACCCAGGCTTCGGCGGCGTCTTCAAGGATGCGGTTAGCCTCGGAGTTATCTACGATGGCGAAGTCGTCGGCAAGCTGCACAAGGTCCGGACGTCTCTTGACGATGTCGTGTGCGAGGCTGTGGAGGGTGCGCACCCGGTATCCGAAGTTAGGCAGCAGGCCATGCTTTGCCACCAGCTTTGAGAGCCGCCCGGAGAAGTTCTGCACGGCGGAGTTGGTCATGGTCACGACCAATACTTCCGCATCGTCGTGCAGCCCTTGCGCGAGGAGCTTCTCGGCAAGGCGCGAGAGCGTCTCGGTCTTGCCGCTGCCGGGCACTGCCGAGATACCCATCTTGCCGCCGGTATAGGTGAGTACATCGGCTTGGCCGGGCCGGGGGACGAAGTCGGGTTCAGGCATGAGGGGTACCTCTCAACATGGCAGCTTTAGCCACAGATATTCATAAGGCATTAGCCGCAGTGTGTAGCGCGCGCTCTGTACGGGCGGCCATGCGCGCGCCTCGTTCAGCATATCTAGCGGCTGTACGGTGTCGTATCCCGCCAGCGGCAACACTGCCTCGGCTGCCGTGTTGCTCAGATTGTGGACCGCGAGCACGGTTTCTCTCTCATAGCGGCGCGTGTAGGCCAGCACCGATGCGTTCTCCGGCAGCACAAAGTGGAAGTCTCCCAGGCCGAGCGGCGCGCTCCACTTGCGGACGCTAATCAGCCGGCGTATGGTGTTGAGGAGCGCGCCGGGGGTGGTGCGCTGGTCCTTGACGTTAACCTTCGTGTAGTCATAGACCGGATCGTCGACCAATGGAGTGTAGAACATATCGGGCCGTGCCGTCGAGAAGCCCGCGCCGGGCCGAGCACACCACTGCATGGGCGTGCGCACACCGTTGCGGTCGTCGAGCCAGATGTTATCGCCCATGCCGATCTCGTCGCCATAGTAGATGATGGGGGCGCCCGGCAGCGTGAACAGCAGCGAGTTGAGCAGTTCAATCTTGCGTTGATCGTTATCCATCAGCGGCGCCAGCCGCCGCCGGATGCCCAGGTTAAGCCTCATGCGTGGTTCCGGTGCATATTCTTGCCACATCCACCGGCGCTCTGCCTCGGTGACCATTTCGAGTGTGAGTTCGTCGTGGTTGCGTAAGAAGGTGCACCACTGTGTCTCCGGCGGTATGTCGGGCGTGCGTGTTAGGATGTCAACGATAGGGGTACGGTCGGCTTTGCGCAGCGCCATGTAGAGACGCGGCATTACCGGGAAGTTGAAGCCCATATGGAATTCGTCGCCCTCGCCAAAGTAGGGACGCACATCTTCGGGCCACTGGTTAGCCTCGCAGAGCAGGATGCGGCCTGGGTACTTCGCATCGATGAAGCGGCGCACGCGCTTAAGATAAGCGTGGGTTTCGGGAAGGTTTTCGCAGTTGGTGCCGTCGCGTTCATAGAGGTAAGGTACGGCGTCGGCGCGGAAACCATCGATGCCAAAGCCGAGCCAGAAGTCTATCACGTCGAGCATGGCTTGCTGCACGTCGGGGTTGTCGAAGTTCAGGTCGGGTTGATGGCTAAAGAAGCGGTGCCAGTAGTACTGTCCGCTGTCGGCGTCGTAGGTCCAGTTAGACGCCTCGGTATCGAGGAAGATGATGCGCGCATCGGGGTACTTATCGGGTGTGTCGCTCCACACGTACCAGTCGCGTTTCGGTGAGCTGCGTGCGCTGCGCGCCTCGATGAACCAGGGGTGTTGGTCGGAAGTGTGGTTGACGATGAGGTCGATGAGTATGCGCATTCCGCGTGCATGGACGGCATCGACCACGGCGCGGAAGTCGTCGAGCGTGCCATAGCGCGGGTCGATGGCGCAGAAGTCGGCCACATCGTAGCCGTCGTCGCGGAGCGGTGAGGGGTAGAAGGGCGTGATCCAGATGCAGTCAATCCCCAGCCATTTGAGGTAGTCGAGGTGCGTCAGCAGCCCTTTGAGATCGCCCCAGCCGTCACCGTTGCCGTCGGCGAAGGCGCGGGGGTAGAGTTCGTAGAATACCGCATCCATATACCAGGTCATGAAACCCTCTCTTTATTATCGTGTTTATCGGTCACCCTATATCCCCGCGCCTCCGCATGTGCGGAGGTGACCGGCGTTCTCCCCTGTTTGGTTGACGGTCAGCCGCCCTTTACCGAGCCTGCCAACATGCCGCGCACGAAGTAGCGCTGGAGCGCGAAGAAGACCAGCAGCGGCAAGGCCATAGTGACGAAGGCGCCGGAGGTGAGGACGTGCCAGTTCTGGCCCCTAGACCCTACGATCTCGTACAGCTCGGCGGTGACCACGCGCACGTCTTCGCCGGTCCCCAGGAATACGATGGCGACCAGCAGGTCGTTCCATACCCAGAGGAACTGGAAGATGGCGAAGGAAGCCAGAGCCGGCACCGAGAGCGGCAGCACCAGGTAGCGGAAGATGTCGAAGTGTGATGCGCCGTCGATGGAGGCCGATTCGATGATCTCGCGCGGCAGGCCGGCTATGTAGTTCCGCAGCAAGAAGATCGCCAGCGGCAGGCCGAACCCGGTGTGTGCCAACCATATGCCGGGGAAGGTGCCGTTAAGCCCCAGGGTCCGATATAGGCGGAACAAGGGCAGCAAGGCCATTTGTAGCGGCACTACCTGTAAGGCGACAATGATGATGAAGAAGGTCTTGCGTCCGGGGAATTCCATCCAGGCGAAGGCGTAGGCGGCAAAGGCGGCGATTGCAATTGGGATGATTGTAGAGGGGATCGTGACGGTGAGGCTGTTGATGAAGGCTTGCCCCATGCCGCCGCCGGCCAGCCCGCCCGATTCGAGTACCTCGGCGTAGTTATCCAACGTAAAGGCCGGGTTCTGTAAGACTGTCCACCAACCGGTGGCGCTGATATCGTCGGGGTGGCGGAACGAAGAGACAAGCAGCCCGGCGGTGGGCAGCGTCCAGATGAGGCAGACGACTACGAGCGCTGCGGCGACGATGGGGTTCCCGATGGTGCGCCCCATGATGATCCTGAGGTTATCGACCGTGGATGCGTTAGGCACGGGTTTGGGTTGGATGTGGGTCATCGCGCGGCCTCCTCTTTCTGAAAGCTGCGAATGTTGTAATACATAACGGGCAGGACGGCGATCATCAAAATGATCGCGATCGCGCTCCCGCGCCCAAAGCTGCCGCTTGTGAACATCTTGGAGTACATGAGGTTTGCGAGCACTTCGGTATCGTATCGCCCGCTGGTCATCGTGTAGACGATATCGAAGACCTTGAGCACCACGATGATGATTGTGGTAGTCACGACCACGATAGTCCCCATGATCTGCGGGATGATTATCTTGAAGAAGACCTGCATCTCGCTTGCACCATCGATGCGTGCGGCTTCGAGCGTTTCTTCGGGGACGGCTTTAAGCGCTGCCGAGAGCAGCACCATCGCGAAGCCGGCCTGAATCCAGATCAAGATGATGATAAGGAAGATGTTGTTAAATGGCCGTGCTGTTGTCTCGATCCAGGCGACCGGGTCGCCGCCAAAGGCGGTAACGATGGCGTTTAGCAAACCGATCTGTGGCGCACCTGCCGGCTTGGTCTCGTAGACAAACTTCCATACCACGCTGGCGCCGACGAATGAGATCGCCATAGGCATGAAGATAAGCGATTTGGCGAAGCTCTCCCAGGGCACCCGGTCGGCCAAGATCGCTACCAGCAAGCCAAAGACGATGCTGAACGAGGGCACCAGCAGGAGCCACAGCAGGTTGTTGCCCAGAGCCTGTTGCATGGTTCTGTTGCCCAAAGCCCATTCGTAGTTCTTTAGCCCAACATAGTTGACGGAGCGTTTGTCGTACAAGCTGACTATGAGTGTGTTGATGGTGGGATAGACTAGGTACATCCCCATCGCCAGCAGTGCCGGCATGACGAAGAGCCAGGGGCGGACACGCTGTCGCACGGAGGTATTAACCTTCACCACAATCTCGGAGGGTGGGGGGGCGTATAGGGGCCGCACGATGACGACTTGTAGGATCAGGGCGACTGTGGCAAACAGCCCGATGATAAAGCCTGTCTCGGACACAAGGGTGAGCACGCTCTGTCCGTTGCGGGCTAAGTATAAGAGGTAGTATACGAAAGCGACCAGGCCGGCGCTGGCGGTGCCGACCGCAGAGGTGCCGCGCGCCATCGGGGTAAACATGCCCCAGGCTGCGAAGAACATACCGATAAGCGCTGCTATGGGGAGCAAGACCAGGCCGAATTTGAGGATGTCCAGGGTATCTTTTAGGTCGGTTTTAGCCTCTGCTTC
>CAZJBO010000068.1:0-10159 GCA_964544075.1 uncultured Anaerolineae bacterium | reverse complement strand
AAGCGGATGTCGGGGCCGGGTTCGACCGGCAGGGTGATGGGGAGAGGGAAGACTTGACCGTCCTGCAAGCGCATCTCGTCCAGCACACGCCGGTGATCCGCCTCGCCCATGAAGCGGTCGAGGGGCGAGAAGCCCCCTACCGCCAACAGTTCTAGATCACACATCGTGCGTTCCGAGATTGTGAGCGATGGGATGCGCGCCGCGTATGCCCTCAGATGCGCGATCTCTTCGGGCGCGGCCATCAGGTTTACCAGTTTGCCGCCGTAGGGGGCGATCAATTTGGATGCTTTCGTACTCATGGAAGATTTACCTCGTCTGTTGTTGTATGCCGTAAAAAAAGCCCACGTTCTGTTTGCCGGGGTGAGAGCAAGCATAGGGGCTATCATGGGGATGCGCAATTACAAATTGTGTCTTGGTCAAGCGGATAGGAATTAACTGCTCAGCCGGTACTGCCTTCGGGCCTAACGCTCGACGTTAAAACGCCAGGCTGCGCAGTTGCTACAAAAGAGCATCCGGGCGCGCGCTGGGCAATACGAATGTGAACGTGCTGCCACGCCCATACTCGCTCTCGGCCCAGATCGCCCCACCGTGCCGCTGCACGACCGTGCGCGCCAGAGTCAGGCCCAGACCACAGCCGGGCAAGTCGCGCACCGTCTCATCTTTCGAGCGGTACAGCCGGCTGAAGATAAGGTCGAGTTCTTCTGCCTTGATGCCCGGACCGGGGTCGGCCACCGTGCAGATGACCTCTTGGCCCTGCTGATAGGCATGGACCGCCACAGTCACTTCGGGCGGCGAGTAGAGGATCGCGTTATGCAGCAAGCTGTACACCACCTGTTCCAAGCGTTCGGGGTCGCCCATCACCACCGGCATTGGCTCTTGTGTCGAGATCGCGATCGTGATCGATTTGGTGCGCGCCATCTGGCTTAGCGCGCCCACCGCTTGGTGAATCAGGATACCCAGCCGGCAGGGTTCGTGATGCAGCGGCATCCCCGCCTCGACCCAGGCCAGATCGACCAACGGTAGGATCACATCGTTGAGCTTGCCGCTGGTCTCGCGCAGCCGGGTGAGGAAGCGCGCCTGTTTGGGGTTTAGCTCACCCATCTTATCCACCAAGTCGGCGAAGCCGGAGATGGCCGCAATCGAATTGCGTAGGTCATGCGCGATGGCGCCTACCAGAGTCTCGCGCCGCGAGTCGAGGTCCTCTTGTTCGGTTATATCCTCAACAATCGCCATGCGCCTACCGTTCGAGAGGCTCACCGCAGTGCCGATCGCAAGGCGTCGCTTGGGCAATACAATCTGGCGGGTCTGTTCGCCCGTTTTGGTCAACAGCTCGACCAAGCCGCGCCGCCGTGCGAAGACGGTGGCGGGCCTCTGGCCTAAGCATTTGTCCATCGGGATTGAGAGCATCCCGGCCAACGCCGGGTTGACCCGCGCCACACAGCCCTCGGCATCGGTGATGACTACTCCGCTGCGCGTGGTGTAGAAAAGAAATTCGAAAGCTGTGCTAAATTCGACTTTGGTAGCCATAGCGTGCTTATACCATCATCTGCTGCAACACGGCGCCAGATAAGCGCTTAACGCAGCATAACCGTCGGCGCGAAGGGCACAGAAGATAGAGAGCGGGGTCACTCAAAGGCCCAGCTTGAGTCGTGCTCGTAGAAGTGTAAGGTCTCGTTGCCCAGGGTTACGATGGTAAACACCCCCGGCGCCTTGACGTACACGCCGTCCTCGTCCACATGGCCGCCGTGGTCGAAGCGATAGGCCGTGGTGTAGCCATATTCGGTATCCACCGCCCAGCCGAGGCTTTCTTGCAGTTCGGGATGCTCGCGCCACACTTTGCCAAAGCCCCGGATGGGCTGCCGGAGGTCCGGCGGCGGCGTCAGCGACGGGTCATCTTCCGGGTCGCCCTTGACAAAAGTATCTTCGTAGATGAGCCACTCCCCGCCCTCGACGATCACCCATATCTCCAGAAGAGGCTCGATCCAGAACATACGCCCATGCTCAAACACCTGCTCGGCGACATAGATTTGCGCCTCAATGGGGGTGGGGAAGGCCGGCGGCAGAGGGGTATATTCCGGCTTAGTGGGCGCGGGGGTGACGGTGGGCGGCGGCAAGGGGGTAAGCGTAGCGGTCGGGACTTCGACAGTGTTGCTGCCCGGCTCAGGGGTGGCCGTCACCACAACAACCACTTCCTTCTGCACCACACAGCCGGCCAGAGTCATCAGAGCACAACACGATAAGAGTATTATAAGCTGTTTGATCTTTTTGATTTCCACAATCCCTCCAGATAACTATGCAGTCGGATTGTATCAGCCCATACGCCAAACGCAAGGCCAAAATCAAAGCAGGTGCCGGTAAGAGCGGTGCGCTTGCAGTCGAGACCAGGAGCAGTGATACGGCTAACGCCGACCTTCGGACCCGAACAGCGCGCGCCCTTCATCTGAGCATGACGAGCTTGACTCTCGATTGGCTCGATGCGATAATTCCTACACCATCTAGGCGTGTCGGAGGGGCACATGACAAAGAAAGATAAGAAGGACAAAAAAGGCAAGGGCAAAGAGAAGAAGAGCAAGAAGAAAGGCAAAAAGAAAGGGAAGAAGGGGAAGAAGAAAAAGTAGTCCCTCACCCCCTATTGTAACCCGATTTGCCGCCAACAGAAGGGCCGCTCGCGTGATGTCGAGTGGCTCTCTTACATCAACCATCGCGTGCATAACAGCCTTCGCCGGGCAATAAGGATGCGCCATGCACCAAACAACCGAGACACCCGCCGCGCGCGCTGCCGCGCTCCGCGCCGAACTGAATTATCATATCTACCGCTACCACGTGCTGAACTCGCCGGTAATCAGCGATTACGAGTACGACCGGCTCTTGCACGAACTCCGGACCATCGAGGCCGAACACCCCGACCTCATCACACCCGACTCGCCCACACAGCGCGTCGGCTCCGACCTGACCGATGGCTTCCCCACCGTCACGCACCCCGCGCCCATCCTTAGCCTAAGCAACGCTTTCGACCGCGCCGATATCCGCGCATGGCGCGAACGCATCGATAAGCTGCTGCCGGACAACCTCAAACACACAGACGGCAAAGACCCCCTAAGCTACACTGTCGAGCCGAAGTTCGATGGGCTAACGGTCGTGCTCACCTACATCGACGGACTGCTCACACGCGGCGCAACACGCGGCAACGGCATAGTCGGCGACGACGTAACGCACAACGTGCGCACGATCGGCAGCATCCCCCGGCGCATCCCGGTGCCCCACGATGGGCCACCCGCACCGCCCCGCCTCGTGGTGCGCGGTGAGGTGCTCATCCTAAAGGACGCCTTCGCACAGCTCAATCAAGCGCGCGTGGCGAAGGGGCAGCCACCCTACGTCAACCCACGCAACGCCGCCTCCGGCGCGCTGCGCCAGGTTGACCCCAAGATCACCGCCGCACGCCCGCTCTGCGCCTATTGCTATGCAATCGTAGACGCCGATGACCCCAACGGCGCCGTGCCCGATAGTCAATCGGCACGCCTGGCCTACCTGCGGGCGCTGGGCTTCCTGGTGGATGACACGCTTACCCGACACTTCGACACACTAGAAGCCGCGATCGCGTACATCATGGACTGGGAAGAGAAACACCAAAGCCTGCCATTTGAGATTGACGGTATGGTAATCAAGATAGATGACCGGGCGGCATATGAGGCGCTCGGCACCGTGGGCAAAGACCCGCGCGGTGCTGTGGCGTATAAGCTGCCGGCGGCACAGGCGACAACCCGGCTGCTGGCGGTGGAGGTCAATGTGGGACGCACCGGCGTGCTGACCCCCAGCGCCAAGCTAGACCCGGTGTTCCTCGGCGGCGTGACCGTCAGCAACGCAACCCTGCACAACTACGACGACATCGCGCGGAAGGATATCCGGGTGGGGGATATGGTGTTCGTCAAGCGCTCCGGCGGGGTGATCCCATACGTAGTCGGGCCGGTGGTGGGCGCACGCACCGGCACCGAGCAGCCCATCACGCCGCCGACGCACTGCCCGGTCTGCAACACACCGGCGGTCCGCGATACAGACGAGGTCGCATACTACTGTCCCAACCCGGCGTGCCCGGCGCGCGTGCACCGCAACATCGAGTTCTTCGCCTCGCGCGCCGCGCTCGACATCGAAGGGCTGGGGACAAAGATCATCCAACAACTGCTGGATGCGGGTCTGATCGCGGACGAGGCCGACATCTTCACGCTCGCCACCAAACGCGCGGCGCTTCTGGCGCTGGAGGGCTTCGGCGCCCGGAAGCTCGACAAGCTGTTGCGCGCCATCGAAGCCGCGAAGCACCAGCCCCTACCGCGCCTGGTGGCGGCGCTGGGGATCAGGGGGGTGGGCGAAGCCATAGCACAACTGCTCGTAGACCGCTTCGGCACAATGGATGCTTTGGCGGCAGCATCAGCCGAGGATATCGAAGCGATACCCGGCATTGGGCCGCGCATCGCACAAGCGGTGGTGAGCTGGTTCGCCGCGCCGCACAACCGCCAACTGATCGCACGGATGCGCGCGGCAGGCGTCAGGATGCACGCCGCCGCACCCGCCGCCGCCGAAGGGCCGTTGGACGGGCTGAGCTTCGTGCTCACCGGCACTCTGCCCACGCTGAAGCGCAGCGCGGCCAAGAAGCTCATCGAAGCGCACGGCGGGCGCGTCGGCAGCAGCGTCAGCGCCAAAACAAGCTATGTGGTTGCAGGAGAAAAGGCCGGGAGCAAGCTCGCGAAAGCAAAAAAGCTCGGCATCCCGGTGCTAGACGAGGCAGGCTTACGGGCGTTGCTCGGCACAAAGACGCCGGAGACCGAGGGCGACGCCCCGGTACAAGCTACGCTCTTCTAAGATGCGCGCAGTTGCCTCTACGCTACCTTCATGCGAAGATATGTTGCACCTAAGGTTGGTTTTGAGGGACGGGAGACCATGAACGACACAACGACAAGTTATCATACCTTTGTCGGTGTAACCCTTACCGCCGGTAACCGTCCCATCACTTACGTGGCGCTCGACACGAAGCGTGCCATCATCGCGCGCGCCGAAGGGGACTTCGGCGCGGTAATCGACGCAATCGTTGAATACAACGCCGCGCTCTGTGCCATCAGCGCACCCCAAGCCCCCAACGCCGGCCTCATGGCAGACCCCGCGTATCGCGCCCGGCTGGACCCGCCGCCCAAGCGCAAAAGCTATAGCAACCACCGGGTCTGCGAGTATGCGCTGCGGCGGCGCGGCATCGCCCTATACAGCACACCGCGTGCTGCCGACCGCGCCCCCGCGTGGATGCAGCTGGGCTGGCGCTTCTACCGAGCGCTCCGGGAGGCGGGCACTCAACACATAGAAGTGCAAAACCACGCTTGCTTCACCGTGATGGCGGGGCACCGCCCGCTAAAGAAACAAACGCTCGAAGGGCGCTTGCAGCGCCAGCTGGTCCTATATAGGGCCGGGGTGCGCCTGCCGGACCCTATGACCGCGCTGGAAGAACTGACACCGCACCGCCTCCTCATGGGCGACCTGAGGTTGGGCGGGCTGCTCTATGGTCACAATGCGCTCGACGCGGCGGCGGCGGCATACACGGCGTGGCTCTCGACACACGCGCCGGAGCAGGTGACGACGGTGGGCGATGCAGCAGAAGGGTGCATCACCCTGCCCACAGACCGGCTCAAGGATAGATACGAGAAAAGCTCAATATGAAGTATATCCTTGCGGTTACACTACTCGCGCTCTGCACTCTCGGCGCCGCTGCCCAAGACGCGCCGTCCACCCTCACGGTTGCCTTCATTGACCATACAGAGTCCGGGGCCTTGTACCTCTGGCACGAAGGGCAAGAGGCCGCGCAGCGCATCCTAGAAGGCGCCGTACAGAACGCTGCCCTATCCCCAGACGGTCAGCATCTGACATACTTCCGAGACCATGAACTCTGGCTGATCGATGCGGACGGACAGAACGCGCACCGCCTGCCGGATTATGCATATTATGAAGTGCGGTGGCGCGACGCAACCCACTTGGTCTTCACCACCGCCGGTTCCTCCGCCTCCGGGATGCGGACCCCGTACAACGATCTCTGGCAGCTCGACATCACCGAGGGCGCGGCGCTTGCGCTGTGTGCGCCGGGGGAGTGCGGCACACCTATCATCCCGCCGGGCGGTGCCCACATCGTAGTCAGCCGGCCCGGAAGCTATGGCGATCCAGCCGAACCTGCCGCGCTCTTTGCCATCGACCCCACAAACGGCGCGCGCACCGCACTGCTTAGCTACCCCTCTGTGAGCACCGCCAGCCAGTATGCCTATGTGCCTGCACTGCACTGGACCGCCGACGGCGACGCATTCCGTGTGGCGATCCCGCACCCAGACCTGGTCTACGCCACGCCCGCCGACGCCCCACCGGTAGCCCTCTGGGAGATCGATATGGACGGCGAAGCGCAACAAATCGGCACGGCGCCGGCGGATTACTTTAGCGTGCTGTTCAACGATGCGTTCTGGTCGCCGGGCGGGAACCATATTGCCTATGGGCAGCGCAGCGGTGCGCCGACGGACAACCTTATGCTGCTATGCTTTGCCGATACCGACGGCAGCCACCCAAGCTGCCCGGTCGAGGGGGATATACGCGCCCTATCGCTTATCGGTTGGCTCTCAGACGACGTTTACTCGTTCTACCAAGACGACAGCACCTGGACGATGACGCCCGGCGGGGCACCTGAGCCGAACCGCTATCAAATCGACTTTGGGTTCATATACCTGAACGATGGGGTCTTTGTCTATCTGGAACGGGCAGAGGCAGAGGGTGCAATCTACCTGAGATACGCGCGCAGCGGCGAAGCGCCGCACACGATCGCACGCCTCGACGCGCGCGCATCCCCCACTATCAGCGCGGTGCTGGTCGCGCCGGAGCCAACCGATTAGTTGTGCAGACAAGGCGTAACTGCTCAGCCTGGGGTTCAAACCCCACGCGCTAAGCTCGAAGGCAGAACCGGCTGAGCAGTTACAACAAGATCATCTTCAGCCAACGCGCCGTTTATTGCGCGGACGCTTCGTCCAGTCCGAGCAGCGCGCAGCCCATCGCCTCCTCCACTGCCTGCAAGATCGTACCGCCGGTAATCATCTCGGCGATGCGCTCCATATCGGGGTGCAGCGGTCGGTCACGCTCTACCATAGTTACGCTCTCACGGATGGTGTGGTATGCCGCGTAGGTGCCGACGCCGGGCATCTGCGCATCGATCTCCTGCCGATGGATGTGCAGCTCTTTTTGCCACAAGCCGTCTTCACCCTGCCGCCACGGTTCCTCGTTCAGGAACTCCAACCCCTGCAAACGGAAGTCGAGCGCTTGTGCCGCGCAGAGCATCTCGATCGCCACCATGTACCGGGCGTTCTCCAATATCTTCATGGCGTGCAATCCGGCGTTCATGCTCATGCTCACGTGGTCCTCCCAACTCGCCGAGGTGGGGATCGAGTCGACGCTGTCGGGGTGCGCCAGGGTTTTACACTCGCTCACCAGCGCCGCGCCGGTATATTGTGCGATCATCAACCCGCTGTTAAGACCGGCCTTCTCGACGCCTAAGAGCATCAGCGGCAGGCCTCGGCTGAGCAAGTGGTCGGTGAGGCGGAAGACGCGCCGCTCGGCAATGCTGGCGATCTCGGTCAACACGATGCCGAGGAAGTCGAGCGCAAAAGCGAGCGGCTCACCGTGGAAGTTGCCGCACGAGATCGCCCGCACCTTGCGCGCGAGGTCGAGTTCGGGGTCGTCGATGAACAGCAGCGGGTTATCGGTGGCGGCGTTGATCTCGTCGGTGACCGTGCCCCATGCGAAGTTCAACACATCGCGCACCGCGCCCAGGACCTGTGGGCCACAGCGCAGTGAGTATGCATCGTGGATGGTCTCCTTTTGGGGTTCGCGTGCCACCAGCTCGCTGCCCTTGACCAGGCAGCGGATATTATGCGCGGATACTTGTTGGCCTCGGTGGTTGCGCACCCGGTGGGGCAGCACATGGAAGGCGTCTAGGGTGCCGCGCAGCGCTTCCAGGCTCATCGCCAACGCGATCTCGGCGTGCTTGAGCAGCTCGACCGCGCCGCAAAGCACCAGCGCGGCCATCGCTGCCGAGACGGTCGCGCCGTTGTTCAGCGCCAGGCCCTCTTTTGCCTGTAAGCGTAGGCGGGGGATGCCGGCAGCCGCCATAGCTTCGGCGCCGGTCATCTCCTTGCCCCTAAAGTATGCACGCCCGCTGTGATAGCCAAAGGGGTCCTCGGATTCGACTTCATCATCTAGGGGCGCGCTGAGCACCAACGCCATGTGCGAGAGCGGGGCGAGATCGCCGCTGGCCCCCAACGATCCCATAGAGGGCAATATCGGGTGCACGCCCCGGTTGAGCATCTTGAGCAAGGTTCTGATGGTTTCGAGCCGTATACCGGAATAGCCTTTCGACAGGGTGTTTGCACGGATGAGCATTGCGGCGCGCACGACCTCGACGGGCAAGGGGGTGCCCACACCGGAGGCGTGGCTAAGCAGAAGGTTGCGCGTGAGGGTTTCGGTCTCCTCGGCTTTGAGGTGTCGGTTCGAGAAGATGCCGAAGCCGGTGTTGATGCCATAGGCAAAGGTTTTTCCATCGCGTATCAGGTCATCGACCCAAGCACGCGCCTTCTCTACCCGTGCGCGCGCGTGCTTCGGCAAGTTCTCGTCTACCAAACGTGCCTCGTGTGCCACCGCCACCACGTCGGGGATGGTCAGATGCTCACCGTCGATCTGTAATGCTTGTTTCATGATGTGCAGGCTCTCCAATCTATATACTCATGCATCGTGCTGGGGAATGTAACACATAACTCGGAGGAGGGGATAGCATGTGGAGGCGACCACACACAGCTTGCGTACAAACGCCGCGCAGTTTGCGCTGCGCGGCGTTTGTGATAGTTTGCCGTGGTCTGATGGAGGGGATCGGCTCCCGTCAGGCGGCACGGCGTCCGTTAGGCTTTGGTTGTGGTTCCTCAACGCCCAGCCAGAAATGATCTGGTCGTACAAGGGTCGCAGTGCGCAGCTCCACCCCGTTCGTCTCCGCTTCGACGCCATCTAGCGCCGTGGGGTGTACATAGCATACGCTCGGTGCGGCCTTATACTTTTGCTGGTAATAGGTTGCGGCGCGCTCGATCTTTTCCGCGAGCGTGCGCTGCCTATCATCGTCAAACCATAACATCCCTGTCTTCATCGTACTCGATTCCTTTTGACTCGCAGCGGCACCCCAATGTACTTGTCGTACAGAGCAATAATGGGGTAGCCCATAAACGAAGATTGTTGTGCGGAGGGTTTTGAGTTGCGGGGGGTCGCATCGCAGTAAACCGCGCCGTGCGTGTATTATACACCCATTGCCCCCGACATAAAAGATGCCTGAGGTTGATATCTCACGCTAATTGCTTCGCCGATTTTGCCATGCTATAATCGCAGTTGACGAACTCCACCGTACATAGGCCCTTCGACCCCCCAGAAGGAACTGCCTTATGGTTGATTGGGAATCTATTAGCAATATCATCCTCATAGTGCTTGCCGCACTGGGCGCTTTCGGCTCGGCTTTGTGGCTGAGCTTGGTGTTGTGGACCTTCCGCGACATCCGCAAACGCTCGCGTGACCCCTTCGCACAAATCTTGGCTGCGGCGGTCGTCGTGATACTAAACATCCCCGGACTGGTGATCTACCTCATACTCCGCCCAACCGAGACCCTGGCCGAGGCATATGCACGCTCGCTTGAGGAAGAGGCCTTGCTCCAAAGCATTGAGGGGAAGGCGCTTTGTCCGGGCTGTGGGCGCGCGGTCCGCGACCACTGGCAGGTCTGCCCCTATTGCCACACCAAGCTCAAGAAAGTGTGCGTCACTTGCGGCGAGCTGTTAGAACTCGCCTGGAACATATGCCCCCACTGCACAAGCGCCCAGCTGGGCTATACCGGTGTCGAGGTCGCCCCATCTCCGGCCCCGGCGCAGCAACCGGCACCGGTCCGACGCGCGCCGACGCCACAGAGCGATGCCGCACCGCCGGCACCAAGCGCTAAGGCTGAGGCTGCGCCCTCCACAACAGCGCCCAAGCGCAGCAGTCGACGCAGCGCGCGCCGCCGGCGCACACCCCGCACTGATACGGTACAGTTCGTCGAGGATGATGATTTCTAACTGCCCCGGAGCGT
>CAZJBO010000067.1:0-10210 GCA_964544075.1 uncultured Anaerolineae bacterium | reverse complement strand
GCTGCACGTGCAGCGTGATAGCTACGTCGCCTTTAAGATCATACACAGCAGCCTAACCACGGGCGATAGCTTCGCGGCGCACTTCGCGCGCCTGGGCAAGTCGCTTGTCGCGCTCAAACACCCCAACATACGCACCGTGCAGAGCTATGACCATTCCGAAGTGGACGATGTGTATTACCTGGTCATGGACTATGTGGATGCAACCCCACTGCGCGACGTCCTCAACGGCGATGACCGCCCCCTGCCGCTCGGCGAGGCGTTGCGCATCGCCCGCGACATCGCCTATGCCCTGACCCACGCCCACCAGAAGGGCGTGATACACGGCAGCGTGCGCCCGGCCAAGGTCATGCTGCAAGCCGATGGGCGCGTGCTGGTGAGCGACTTCGGCCTGAACGATTTGGTCAGCGCCACCGCCGCGCGCGCCGGGGTCAGCCTCGGCAACCCTGCCTACCGCGCGCCCGAACAAGATTGGCATGAGCCGAGCAGCCCTCAGGTTGACATCTATGCGCTTGGCGTCTTGCTGCACCGGATGGTAAGCGGTCAGACGCCCCACGCCGACGCGCCGCTGGCCGCAGCACCCGAAGTGCCGGAGCGCGTGATGCAGGTCATCCACCGTGCGAGCGCACGTGACCCGCTGCAGCGTTACAGCTCGGTCGAGATGTTCGCCGACTATCTAACCGACCTTGCCGAGGCCGCGCGCACCAAGACCCTCGCCCTGAAGACCCCACCGGCCCTGGAGGATACCCAACCGGTGCCGCAGCTCCGCCGGGCGGAGGTGCAGCACAAGGCCGCGCCCGTCGCCGCACCGGAGGCACACTCCCCCACGCCCCACGCCGCACCACGCGGCGGGCGTTCGTTCGTGCGCGCCCTCATCGTGACGGCTAGCATCATCCTGCTTGCCATCGCCGGCAGCGTGGGTCTGCGGCTTGCCGAGGACGCCGGAGGTACATTGAGGGACGGCCCGACCTTGCTGATGTCCGATGACCTGACGCATACCGCCACCGCCGCCATGCTCGCCGCGCGCGCCACGGAGGTCTCGGAGACCGGGACTGCGATCGCGCTCATGCCGAGCGCTACGCCAAGCGCTACCGCCACACATACCCCCACCGCCACACATACGCCGTCCATCACCGCCACGCCGAGCGCATCGCCGACCGCTTCGGACACTTTGCCGCCCTCGCCGACCGCTACCGCATCCGATACGCCGTCGCCCAGCCCCACCGCCACCGCCACGCCCAGCCATACCGCGCTGCCGAGCGCTACGCCCACCGCCACATGTACCCCTTCCCCGACCGATACACCCACGGCGACGGCCACCCCTTCCGCCACCGCCACGGCCACGCTCACCCCCTCTGATACGCCGACGTCCACCGCCACCCCCTCTGCCACTGCCACGCCCAGCCCTACACCGCTCCCCTACCTGCCGCTGCCCTATGTCGCCGACTTTGAGGGTGTAGACCCACTGGCCGGCTGGGAGCTGGACCCTGACGCCTGGCAGCTGGTGACGGATGCGGAGGGCAACCGCGCATTGTATGGCACCGGCAGCACCGAGCAGATGGCGGTGCTCTTGCGCCAAAGCACGCTGCCCCCGGCCTGGGCATATGATGAAGCCGAGGGGCTGGTTATTGGGCTGCGGTTTAACCTGCCGGCGGGGGGCGGGATGCGCCTCGTCTTCCGGAACGGCGCGCAAGGGTTCTATGCGGTGCGTGTGTTGCAAGGTCGGCTCGCGCTGCAGCGTGGGGCGTTGCGCCATGATCTCCGCGACATCGACGGCGGCGAGACGCTCGCAACCTGGCGCGATGCAGCGGAGGGGTTGGCGGTCACCGGGCAGTGGCACCACTTGCTGGTCTGGCTGGACGGCCCCAACATCAGCATCTACCTGGATGCGCAACCGGCTATCGTGTTCGATGCGGCAGAATTGCAGACGCCCGGCGACATCTTGCTCCAAGCATACGAGGCCGACCGCGATGATCCGCTTCGGTTGGACGATCTGCGCGTGCAGCGCGCGCTGCCGGCGAGCACGCACTTCGACGGCGACGGGTGGCCTCTCACATGGGAACGCCACCCCGGTGATGCGGCCAGCTTGCTGTTGGCAGGGGATAATCAATACGTCAAGGTCGCCGACGCCGGTACGCTCACGCCGCACAGCGATTTGCCGGGCGACTTCGTGATGAGCTGCCGCTTCCGGTCACGGGCCGAGGGGTTCCGGCTCTACCTGCGCGAGCGTGCCGGGCAAGGTACATACCTGCTGGACTTCGACGCGGGCACGCTGCACGTGATGCAGCTTGCGCCCGGCGGTGTGATCGCTTCCAGCGTGGCCTATCCCGGCTTTTATGCCGACGCTTGGCAGACTCTGACGCTGCGGGCCGAGGGCGCGCGTCTGGTTGTTTATAGCGATGGGGAGCTTTGGCACGACGAGACGGCGATCAATGGGCCGCGCGCCGGGGCGCTGCACTTTGTGTTGGCGGGCGGCGATGTGCTCGACCTGGACGACTGTCTCTTCTATGCCCTCACCGCGTCGGCCCTCGACCCCAGCGGCTTCGCGCGGGAGATTCGTGCGGCGCTTGCGGCACGTGATGCCGACCTCGGACAGCCGCCGGGCTGGGGCGAGAACATATTCGAGAGCTTCGGCGCAGCGGGGCAGAATGCGCGCCTCTGGGAAGGCGAAGGGCCGGGCCAGTATGTCGAGGATACGCACACCGAGGCGGTAAGCCGGCGCTATTACTATCGGATGGTGCACCAGGGGAAGCCCACCTGGTGGCGCTGGCGTGACGATATTGCGCCCTTTGTGCCGGGCGCCGGTTATCCCTGCGACGCGGACCACCCACTCGAATGCGAGACGTCTAACTTTATGGTCAAGGTGGATGTAAACTTCCCGACGGGACAGCGCGGCACTGCATGGTTGGGTGGGCGGGCGCATCTGACGCCCACCGGGGTGGACTTATACCAATATCGGGTCGAGATCACCCAAGCCGCCGACGGCACACGGACGGCATCCGTTACGCTGCGCGGCAAGGATGGGCCGGAACTGCTTTGGGAGGGGCCGGAGCCAAACGCGCCCGACGTGGCGGGCTGGACTGCGCTTATGCTCATCGCCAGCGGTGATCGAATTGCGTTTTTCGTCAACGGTCGGGTAGTATACGTAGCAACCGATGTGCCCGTCGATACGATGGGAGATGGTTCGGCGTCGATCGGTGTGGAGGCACGTACCATCGCTTGGTTCGACGAGCTGGAAGTCCGGGGCTTCTCGGACCTCGCGCCGTATATGTCAAGCGGAGGGGATTAAATCCCCAGGCCAAAAGCAGGCGGTCGGCGCCTGGGGGTTTCAAGCACAGGCAGAAGGCGAAGCAGTTAGAGGGGGCGATTAATATGAAGAAGCAGGCGTTCTTGCTGTTGGGTTTGCTACTCGTCTTGACGGCAGGTGTTGGCTGTGGCACAAGCAGCACGCAGCCTGCGCCCACCCGCAGCCCGCGCGAAAAGACACATGCCGCATACACGGCTATAGCCGTCAGCGTACAACAGACCATCAGTGCGCAGAATACGCGCGGGGCGTATATCCCCATCGCTTGGCCCACAGTCACCCCGTGGGCCAGTGCGACCCCACGTCCGACTTCTTCCCTCACCCTGACGCTAACGCTTACCTACACCCCGACGCCCACCACCACGGCCTCCCGCACAGTCTCTGCTCCGGAGATGGCGGCGGCAGGGGATGTGGCGCCCGGCACGGCGATGCTGACGCTACAACCCGGCTTCTTCTTGGAACTAGAGCGGGCCGAGATGCGCGCCAGGGCCGGATGGTATACGCCTCGACATGATGAGTTTCTGGTGCTGCTGGGCACATTCATCAATCAAAGCTCCGAACGTCACTGCGTCTACAGCCGTCAAATCCGCTTGGGCTTCGAGGGCGACCGCTATGTGCCCTATGTTGAAGCGATGAGCGCGGCGCGCAGCAGCTATGACCGCGATTATCCGGGGCCGTTCGGCGGGCAGTGCATAGGCGCAGACAGCCGCTCGTCCACCTTCATCCTGTTCGATGTGCCGGAGCGCTTGCTTGAATCTGAATTCACCTTCCGTTACCGCGATGCGCGTGTCGCAGGGCTGAGGCTGTCGCCAGAGACGGATCACACCTGGCGCGTGACGGTGGAGGACTAGAAGCCACGATACCCCCGACCGTGCACCTAACGTCTTGCCAACGCTATACATACGATATACCAACGCGCTATTGCCAGACATTTTGTCGGCGGTGTATGATGAAGGTATCGCATTAGGCCGCTTTGTCTTCGTGGAGTCTGGAGTGCCGGAGGCGAAGCCTCAGGGACAAGGCGCATGGATGCGTGTCCGCCGTTAGTGTAACATACCTGGAGGAGGCTGCATGAAAACTTTACGCTTGTCAACAATCTTGCTCATTGCGATAGCCATTCTCGCGACGGGGTGCGACAGCCGCACCTTGCTTGGGGCATTGTTGGGGCCTGGGCCGGATGGCGGCGCAGAGGTAACGGCCCCACAAGTGCCCGCCATCGTGACCGCTACACCTAATGCCGCCGGCCAAGTTGTCGTGGTGACGGCAACGCCGGGAGTCTCTGCCGATGCTGTGGTGAAGGTGGATCAGCTAAACTTGCGCGCCGGGACCAGCGTCGCGTTCCGCATTGTGGCGATACTCCGCAGAGGGGACCTTCTGACGGTGATCGGACGTAACGGCAACTTTGGTCAGGGCCGGTCGCTGTGGCTGCGCGTGCGCACCACGGATGGGCTGGACGGCTGGGTGGCCAGCTGGCTGCTTGATATAAACGTCGATGTCGATACTGTGCCGATCCTGGCAACCCCGGTGCCGCCGCCCACTCCGGTGCCTACTGCCGTCCCGACACCCTCCGGGCCGACCATCGAGTTCTGGGCCGACCGCACCAACCTCAACCCCGGCGAATGTACTACCATCCATTGGCGCACGGCGCTCATCCGCGCAGTCTACTTTGATGGTATGGGCGTGGTCGGTGTGGAGGACCGTGTGGTGTGTCCGGGTTCGACCCAGACGTTCACCTTGCGTGTAATCAAACAAGATAACGCGATAGAAGAACGCACGATTACGATCTTTGTCGGCAATTCGCCCTACGTAAACTTCCGTGCCGACCGCACACAGATCGGGCCAAGTGAGTGCACGACGGTGCGTTGGGACGTTGAAGGGGTGAAGGCGGTGTACTTCGAAGGTATGGGTGTGATCGGGCACAGCAACGCGCATGTGTGCCCCGGCGCAACCAAGACCTATACGCTGCGGGTCATCTGGAGCGATGATTCTTCGCACGAGCATTACTTGACGATTGAGGTAAGCTCGGCATACGGGCCGTGAGGCCAGCATTCCCCCTCACCCCCGGCGCCTCTCCTTCATCGGGGCGAGGGGAGCTTTGGCCTGCGGTTGAAACCGCAGGCTAGCGCGGACACGTCGGCTGCGCCGACCCCGGATGAGACTCCGGCAAGGTCGGCGGAGCCGACGGCCTGTTATTAGCCTGGGGTTTCAACCCCAGGCACCCCAGGCGGCGCGACGATATGCGGAGTCTTCGAGGACTTCAGACAAAATATGTTAAAATGCCGGGCTGTATGGGCTTTCGCTGGGGAAGGAGAACCGAATGAGCGAAGTACGCGAAACATATAAAGTAACGGTCGGGGGAGTCACGCGCAGACTGCCGCTTTTCGAGGTTGCATCAGGGGTGCGCATCGCGATTCTCAACATTCTGGGCGATGTGGAGCTAACCCGCGCTGCCGCGCGCGCCCTTGCCGAGAAACTGGCCCCGCCCGCACCGGAAGTCCTGGTGACCGCCGAGGCTAAGAGCATCCCTTTGGCATACGCGCTCGCCGCCGAGATGGAATTGCCCTACGTTGTGCTGCGCAAGGACTATAAACCTTATATGGGCAAGGTCATCAAAGCCGAAACACAGAGCATCACCACCGGCAAAACACAGACTCTTTATCTGGACGAGAAGGACCATGCATTGGTTGGAGACAAACGGGTTGCCCTGGTGGATGACGTCATCAGCACGGGCAGCACGCTCAAGGGGATGCGTATGATTATGGACCAGGCCGGTGCAAACGTGGTCGCGCAAGCTGCCATCTTCACCGAGGGCGACCCCGACCGGTGGGCCGATATTATCGCGCTGGGCCACCTGCCGGTGTTTATATAACCGGCGTTTGCTATCCGCTTCTTGGCCGTTAGCCGATCCGTGTGCCGACTGCTTCGCCATACATCGCACGGGTAAGGCTGTCGGGCTGCCACATATCGAGCACGATGATGGGCAAGTCGTTCTCTTGGCACAAGGTGATCGCGGTCATATCCATCACGCGCAGGCGGCGTTGAATGACATCTTCAAAGCGCAGCGTGCTGAAGCGTTCGGCGTCGGGGTTGGTCGCGGGGTCGGCGCTGTATACGCCGTCCACCTTTGTCGCCTTGACGATGACGTCGACATCAATCTCGGCGCCGCGCAGCGCCGCAGCCGAGTCGGTGGTGAAGTAGGGGTTGCCGGTACCGCCGGCCAGGATGACCACACGCCCCTTCTCTAGGTGCCGGATCGCGCGTAGCCGGATGTACGGTTCGGCGACCGTGTTCATCTGCACGGCGGTCTGTACGCGGGTGGGCACGCCCTGACGGTGCAGTGCGTCGCGCATAACCAGCGCGTTCATCACCGTGGCAAGCATCCCCATCTGATCGGCGGTGGCGCGGTCCATGCCGTGCGCCAAGCCATCCTTACCGCGCCAGAGGTTGCCGGCGCCGATGATTAACACGAGCTGAATGCCTAAGTCGAAGACTTCTTTGACGCGCCCGGCGATGATGTTGGCCTTTTCTGGGTCAATGCCGGTGCCGACCGGGGTGGCGAGCGCCTCGCCGCTGAGCTTGAGCAACACACGTGCATACTTTGGGGTGCGGTTATCATCCATGTGAAGGCTCCTCGCATATTCCCTATGATGTTAGTAAGATATATCGATAGCTAGGTGACAAAAAAAATTGGGGACTGGGCGCCTGGCCCAATCCCCACTCTTGGTTATTCTTCGCCTTCTTCGGCGCGTCCCACTTCGAAGCGGGCGAAGCGCCTGATGACGATGTTCTCGCGCAGTTCGGCGATGAGATCGTTTAAGGTATCTTTCACCGTTTTGTCGTCGTCCTTGATCCAGGGCTGGGCAAGGAGCACGGTTTCTCCGTACCATTTCGCCATACGTCCGGCCACGATCTTATCGACGATGGCTTCGGGCTTACCCTCTGCAAGGGCGGCGGTGCGCAGCTCGGCGTGCTTGGCGCTGCTGACGGCTTCGGGGACATCCTCTTCCTTTATGTATCCGGGGTCGTGGAAGGCGATGTGCAATGTGAGGTCGTGCGTAAAGGCCTGAAACTGCGGCGTGCGTGCCACAAAGTCGGTCTCGCAGTTCACTTCGACCATGACGCCGACGCGCCCGCCTGGGTGGGTGTAGGTTTCGACCAACCCCTCCGAGACCGCGCGGCTCGATTTCTTCTCCACGGCGGCGAGGCCTTTCTTGCGGAGGTATTCGGTGGCTTTTTCCACATCGCCGTCGTGTTCGACGAGGGCATTTTTGCAATCCAGGATAGCTGCACCGGTTGCCTGGCGCAGTTCTTTGACCATTTGAGCAGTGATTTGCATGTCTTAGTTTTCCTCGGTAGTGCTTGTGGCATCGGCTTCGGGGGCGGCATCGGCTTTAGGGGTAGCATCGGCGCTGCCGGAGAACGAGAGGTCGCCACCGCGCAATTTGGCAAGGGTCGCCTCGCCCAAGTATGCCTCGTCGTCCTCTTCTTCCATGAAGCTATCATAATCGATATCTTCGTGGTCTTCGTCTTCCACCTCTTTGTTGCGCATGTTGGTGCCTTCGATAACCGCGTCGGCGATCTTGGCCGTGAGCAGCTTGATGGCGCGGATGGCGTCGTCGTTTGCCGGGATGATGTAATCGATGACGTCGGGGTTGCAGTTGGTATCGACCAGAGCGATCACCGGGATGTTTAGAGTGTTGGCTTCCTTCACGGCGGTGCGCTCGCGCCGCACATCGACCACGAACAGAGCCTTCGGCAGGTTGCCCATCTCGCGGATGCCGCCCAAGCGATATTGGAGCTTCTCGATCTGGCGGTTGAGCTGTAGGGCTTCCTTCTTTGTCAGCAGGTCAAACTCGCCCTTGTCGCGGCGTGCTTCCAGCTCTTTGAGCGTATCGATGCGCTTGCGGATGGTGCGCCAATTGGTGAGGGTGCCGCCCAACCAGCGTTGGTTGACGTAGGGCATATTCGCACGCTCGGCCTCGCGCTGGATGGTCTCTTGTGCCTGGCGCTTGGTGCCCACAAACAATATACTCCCGCCCGCGACGACGGTATCGCGCACGAAGGCATAGATGCGGTCTATGGCAGCGACAGTTTGTTGCAGGTCGATGATGTGGATGCCGTTGCGCGCGGTGAAGATGTAGGGTTTCATCTTCGGGTTCCACTTCGGGGCACGGTGTCCGAAGTGGACGCCGGTTTCTAGAAGCGCCTTGATACTAATGACTGGCATAACGATCTCCTTATGTGTGTTTAGACCTCCACGCCCATCATCCCCGCGCAGAACCGCCCGGCATTCTCGCCGGACGGCAACCCTGTTTGGGTCCAGACGTGTGTGTTATAGATGTTCGGCGGGGAAGTGTAACATAAAGCCTGGGCAAGTTCAAATTAACAGCATTTCCATTTTCTCCGATCTGTGTTGGTCAAGATAAGGATAGACATTTACCGGGGCTTCGCCCCACGCCAAAATGGGGTGCAGGGGCCTGTGGCCCCTGACAGGGTTTGGGGCAGCGCCCCAAAGAGATAGCCAACCAGTTGATACCCCTCCCCACCCTCGCGCTTTTCCCTCTGTCCACATTCTGCACTATAATGGAAACAATCTGTGCATAGAACACAGAACGCGAGCATAGGAGGCCGGGTTATGGATGCAGCGGAGCCGCTTGCCCTGGTAGTGTTGGGTGCCATCATCGGGTGGGTCGTCGCCCTGATTATCGAGTTCTTAATCCTCAAACCACACTGGATCAGGCGGGGGCGCGAGATGACCGACGCACCGACCTACCACGAAGTGCGCGATGCACTCGAAAGGCTTAACGCACGCATCCCCACCGACCAAAACGACGCGCTCGCCGATACCTCTACCCTGCTCACGGCAATCTCCGGGCAAGAGCAAATACTGCAGCGCATCGAAACCATGTTGACCCACAGCACAAAGTCCGGCGAGATGCTCACCGCCGCCTTGCGGAGCACCGTCGCCGACATCGCCGCCACCCTGGAGGGCCAAGCGCAGACTTTGGGACGCATCGAAACGCTGGGGGTGAAGAACGCCAACCTTGCAAAATCTACCGAGGCTGCACAAACCGACCTCCGAGAGCAGGTCGATCACATCGCGGCAGCCTTGCGCGAAGAAGACAGCCAACCCCGCCGCGTTGTGGTCGAGAAGACGAAAGACATCACGCCAGATCGCCTAACCGATATCAAAGGCATCGGCCCCTCGTATGCAAGCCGGCTGCGCAGCGCCGGCATCTATACCTTCGAGCAGCTCGCGGTCCTGACGCCCGCCGAGCTTTGCGCCATGATTAAGATGCACGGGCACTCACCCGCCGAGAAGTGGATCGAACAAGCCCGCATCATCGTATCGGGCCGTATTAAGATCGAGAAAGCCTCGTGATTCTCCCGACCGACCACGCCGAGCGCACCTACAGCCGCGTCATCAAATATGGCGTGTTGGCGCTGCTCGTCCTTGTGTTGATCCTGCTGCTGGCCGGTATCCGGGCCGGGCAGACACGTCACCAAGACGCAACCGCAACCACCGTTGCCATGCTGAGTCAGACACTCACGCCGACTATTACCTCAACCTTCACCACAACCGCCACACCGTCCACCACGCACACACTCACCGCCACACGCGCCGCTACATCTACACACACCCCATTCTCCACCCCCACCGCCGAGACCCTGGCCGATACTACTTCTTCTACTGCTACGGCTGAGATGGCGCAGGCCGCCGCAACATCGACCGACACGCAGCTCGCGCCAAGCGCGACCGCTACCGCGACCGCTACACCCGATGCCGAACAGGTTGCAGCTCTTACCACGGCGACGCGCACGCCTAGCCCTACGGCGACGCGCACGCCCAGCCCCACGGCGACGCGCACGCCCAGCCCCACGGCGACGCGCACGCCCAGCCCCACGGCG
>CAZJBO010000066.1:3829-10244 GCA_964544075.1 uncultured Anaerolineae bacterium | reverse complement strand
CGCGCTAGCCTGCGGTTTCAACCGCAGGCCCAAGCTCCCCTCGCCGCTTGAGGGAGAGGGACCGGGGGTGAGGGGGCACAGCGTCAGGCAGAGCAGGTTAACCGTAGCCTAACCGTCGAGCAACGCGCGCCAAACTATGCCACACTGTCCCCATCATGAAACACTGGAAAGCCCTTAAACGCCGATACAAAGTCCTGCTCGTCCTGCTGGTGCTGCTCACCGGCCTTGCCGTCGCCGGCTATAACTGGATATTCGTTGGCCTGCCCCCACTGGGCGACCTTGAAGCCGGTCTTGCGTTGCCTTCTACCCGTATCTATGACCGGCACGGACGCCTGCTCTACGAGATGCTCGCCGCCGACGCCACCGGGGGCATTAACCGCGCCGTCCCGCTCGACACCATCCCGCAGCACCTCATCGACGCTACCATCGCCACCGAGGACGTCAACTACTACACGCATCCCGGCGTGGACCCGATCGCGATCGTGCGCGCGCTCTGGACTAATCTGCGCGGCAGAGAAGTCTTGGCCGGGGGGAGCACGATCACGCAGCAGGTTGCGCGGAACCTCTTGCTCGACCCCGATCAGCGCGCCGCACGCACGCTCCGGCGCAAGCTGCGCGAGAGCGTCTTGGCGCTGCGCCTTGCGCAGACCTATAGCAAAGACGAGATTCTACAGCTCTACCTCAACCAAACCTATTACGGCAACCTGGCATATGGTGTCGAGGCCGCCGCGCGGGTCTACTTTGGCCGGAGTGTCGCAGAACTCGACCTGGCACAGGCGGCTTTGATCGCCGGATTGCCGCAAGCCCCGGCCTATTATGACCCGCTCGTGAACCTCGAAGCCGCGCGCGAGAGGCAGCGCATCGTGCTTGACTTGATGGTGAAGCACGGCTACCTCAGCGAAGATGAGGCGGAGCAAGCCGCCGCCGAACCATTCCAATTTGCTGCCGCGCCCTTCCCGATCGAGGCACCGCACTTTGTCACCGCCGTGTGGGACCAGCTGCAGCGTGACTATCCCGAAGCGCTCTATGCCGGTGGTCTGGATGTCACCACCACGCTTGACCTCGACTGGCAGCACGCGGCGCGCGACATCGCCCGGCGTAAGCTCGAAGAACTCAACACGCCCACTTATAACGAACCTTCACACAACGCCCATAATGCGGCGCTGGTGGCGCAAGACCCACACACCGGTCAGGTGCTGGTCATGCTGGGCAGCCCGGATTACTTCGATACGCGCATCAGCGGCGCGGTGAACGTGGCGCTCGCACTGCGTCAGCCCGGTTCGGCGCTGAAGCCCTTCACCTATGCCGCGAGCTTCGACCCCACCCGGCCCGACCCCTGGTCGCCGGCCACAGTGCTGTTGGATGTCCGGACCGCCTTTGTCACCCGTAAGATGGAGAGCTTTGTGCCGGCGAACTTTAGCCTACAAGAGCACGGACCGGTGCGGATACGCACCGCGCTGGCGTCGTCGTTTAACATCCCGGCGGTGATTACGCTGGAGCACGTCGGGCTTAGCACCCTGGCGCATCTGTTTAATGATGTGGGGGTCACTACACTGACGAACCCCAAACAATTCGACTTGGCCGTCACGCTGGGCGGCGGTGAGGTGCGGTTGTTTGAGCTGACGGCGGCTTACAGCGTGCTTGCCAACGGCGGGAAGCGCGTCCCCAGCACGATGATATTGGAGGTGCGCGACCACGCCAGCGGCGACATCCTATACGAGTGGACACAGCCGGAGGGCGATCAGGTGATCGACGCGCGGGTTGCTTGGCTGATTACCGACATCCTCTCCGATAACAACGCGCGCATCCCCTCCTTTGGCGCACATAGTGTGCTCAATATCAGGCGTCCGGCTGCCGCCAAGACCGGCACGACAACCGACTTCCGCGATAACTGGACTATGGGCTATACGCCTAACTTGGTGGTGGGCGTGTGGGTGGGCAATGCCGACAATTCACCGATGCTCCAGGTGACCGGGGTGAGCGGCGCGGGTCCGATCTGGAACGAGTTTATGACCACCGTGCTGCGTGGCAAACCTTCCCTGTCGTTCGAGCGTCCCGATGGCCTGGTGCAGGCCGAGGTGTGCGCGATATCGGGGCTGTTGCCCACGGATGATTGCGCGCTGCGCGTGGTCGATTGGTTCATCGAGGGCACGGTGCCTACCGAGTATGATACCTGGCACCAACGCTTTGTCATCGATGCGGCGACCGGTCTCCTCGCCGACGAGAACACGCCGGAGGATCGGCGCGTCGAGCGGGTGTACCTGGTGCTGCCGGCGGAAGCGCAAGCCTGGGCAGAGCGCGCCGGTGTCCCCACCCCACCGGAGGCCGGACAGACGCCCTCTGCCGCTGTTTCCCATACCACAGATAGCAGCGCTCCGCTGCGTTTCACTTCGCCAGACCCGTACAGCGTGTTTCGGCTCTCGTCGGTGACCCCAGCCGAATCACAGCGCATTCTTATCAGTGCGATTGTGCCGCCGGGCGCTACCCGCCTGACCTTCTTGCTTGACGAGGCGGCGCTAACGACTCTGGACGCGCCGCCCTGGGAGACTTGGTGGGTGTTGGAGCGCGGGACGCATGTACTGCTTGCGCAAGCGACTCTGGCGGATGGCGAGATGCTGGAGAGCGCGCCCTTGCCCTTCACGGTGCATGGATATTATGACGAGTAGCCGCCGCCTAGCCGGGCAAGAAGCCTACAAAAGGCATTCTCACACCAGACTTGATCTTATACACATTGCCAAGAGCATCGCCCTGGTAGAGGGTGGTTGTCTCGCCATCGGAGACCAGGAATAGATAGTACAGGTCTTCATACATCCACTCCGCGTTGACGAAGCGCCCTTCTATCAAGGGTGTGCTATCTTGCGTAGACAAATCGAAGAGGATCACGTTCCCGTCTGCGCCTTGTATCAGTATACGCGAGCCGCTGACGGCGAACCGGCGATCATAGAGATCATCGACCGGCAGGTTGATTTTTACATCGTTTCTCAGGTCGAGCACCGTGTTGGAGTCCAAAAAGATGTACCCATTCCCCAGGGCTTGGAGCTGCGTGTCGCGATCTTCGAGCAGCCTGGGCGTGCCGTCGTCCACGTCGAGTATGTAAGTGCCGTTTCTCAATTCGGTGTCGGGGTTGTTGTCGGTGATGCTGAATACGAGTTTGTTGGTTCCCGCGTCCCAGGCGATCTGCTGCCCGTCGATCTTGACCGCGTCCGAGAGGATTTCGCGGCTTGTGTGGTCGGTCAAGTTGTATTCAAAGAACCCCGCCGCGCCACAGGGGTCAAACCACGATCCGATAAAGGTATCGGGCGCGCGCCAGCCCAAGATGTAAAAATCGCGCATGTGGCCGTCGGATGGTTTGAGCGACAGGCGCTCCGATGCCGTGCCGTCAGGTGTGACAACATAGCTGTCGGTTACGCTGAAGCCCGCGCCGGTGCCGAAGGTACTCACGCCGACATACACGATCTTCGCGCTATCGGGTGACCAAGTCATCGAGTATGGATAATCCGGCGCGTCGGGGAGGGTGGTTATCGCGCCCGTCTCGACATCCCAAACGGCGAGCGTCGCATCCCCGCCGGAGACCGCTTCAACCCACACCAACTTCTCATTATCCGGCGACCAAACCGGCGGGTTGACCACCAGGGCGGAGAACAGCTCGATACTTTGTCTGTCTTCCCTCCCCGATTCGGACAAGACAAAGTCGGCGGGCAGCAGGTCGTGGCTCAATAGTAAGTCACCATTGAATAACTTGAATATGTAGAGATGGAAATCGTATTCCTGCCCGGTGTGTTTCGCGTTAGTGCTTTGGCTATACACCGCTGCGAAAAGATGGTCAGAAGAGGGGATGATCTTGTAATCATAGGTTAGCCCGGCTTCGGCAGGCACGAGTATTGTCGTCTCGTCCGCGCTCGAGTCGTAGTGAACTATGTTGCCGTCCGCGTCGGCATAGATGAGCATAGTTGTAAATGCCTGGGCTTGCGTCGGCGCGGGTATCCAGGCGGCAATGGTAATGAACACCAGAACACAAGTGAGCAACTTCATCGTGCGAGTCCTCCAATATGTTAGGTTTAGTGTCATTGTTGTGGACTTGCAAATTTGTGTCAAATGCGGGTCCTGCTCAGTGCGGCAGCGGCACCAGGCCATCTGAGAATACTTCGCCCGCCGCGTCTACCGCATCAACGCGCGCTCCGCTGCCCGCATCATACACGCCCGTCACCACGCGATACCCGCCCGGCGGCAAATCCGGCGGCAGATCAACGTAGCGCAGATCATGCACATGCTCGCCCGGCGCCCACGCCCAGAGCGGCATAAGCCCAAGCAGTGGGTACCCGTCATGTTGTGCGACGAGCTTCCCTTCGGCGTCGTAGAGGTGGACAAAGACGGTCCAGTCGGCTTTGGGCGGGGCGTTGGCCGTCCAGTCCAGCGCGATCACCAAGCGGCGCTCCTCCTGCCACACCCGCGCCGCATCGATCTGGACGCGCGCGCCGAAGCGTGCCAGGCAGCCGGAGCTATCCGCTGCCTCGGCATGGGAGACCCGGCCCGCCGCATAGAAGTGCGCTCCGTCGGCGTCAAAGCGGAAGAGGTAGACATGGTCTGCCGCGCGTACCGCCGATAGGAGCCGGTCCCAGCCGACCGGCTCGGCGTAGAAGCGTTGTTCATAGCGCCAGGGCTGCCACAGGTTCGTAAAGGTCAGGTTGACCGCGTCGGGCGCTGTGCGCGCGTTGATCTCGGTTAGGTCTACCACGTCTGAGTAAGCCGGCAAGAAGCTAATGCCCTCGGTGCCGATGCGGTATGTGTAATCGGCGGGGCGCAGCCATGATGGGAAGTTGACCACCAGCGCCGATTCGCCCGGCGGGAGCGCCGCCAGCGCTGTTACCGTGTCGTCAACCGCCCTGCCGCCGGCCTGTACAAGCGCGGCTTGGCCGTGCAGAAAGACGGCGTTCTGCCCCAGCGTGACCAACAGCACGAACAGACCGAGCGCTTGCGCGGCCCGCTTGTGGCGGCGGGCCTTGCCCCCCACCAATAGCCCGATTGCGCCGCCCCAGAGCAGCGCCGCCCCTATCGCGGGGAGGTAGAGCAGGCGCGGGCCGTTCCATGTGTAGTCCCACTCCAGCGTTACCCAGGTCGGCACGACCGCCACGCCCCACAGCGCCAGGCCGAAGGCCAGTGCATCCCGGCGCCGACGCCGCGCATAGGCCCATACCAACCCGGCCAAAGCGCCGAGGCCCAGCCCTGCCACCACCCATGACCACCGGTCGGGTGAGGCGGCGGGGTCGGTGAAGATCGGGGCGGTGGGGTTGATGGCACGCTCTATGGGGAGGGCGAGCCACTGGGCGGGGTAGCTTAGCCCCTGGACGTAGAACAGACCCTTGAGGTCCATATCGTGCAGCCAGATGAAGGGCATATCGGCGCTGCGGGTCTTCGGCACGGTGGCCCACAGCGTGAGGTAGAGCGCGGTGAAGGCCAGGCACATCAGGGGCACGCGCATGTCGGGGCGGCGGGTGCGGTGGGGGCGCCGCTGCCAGAGCAGGAGTTCGACGAGGCCGACCATCACGGGGATGAGCACCCCATACTCGCATGTGAATGCGCCCAACAGTGCCATCGCCAGCGTGAGGACGCGCCATCGCTTGGGCTTGCTTGTGGAGCGGCTGCCGTCGGCTTCAACCTCTCTATACTTTGCATATGCCAGCGCTGCCGCCAGCCCAAAGAAGGCAGCCTGGAGCTGGAAGATCGGGCCGGTGGTCGGTATGACCTCAAAGGTGAAGGGGTAGGCCGCGAAGAGCAGCCCGGCGGCGGTTCCGGCTATGAGAGGGGTGTGTTTATCGTCATCGTCAGGGCCGGATAGGACGCGGCGTGTGAGCATGGCGACCATAATGCAGTTGGCGGTGTGAAAGGTCAGGTTGACCACGTGCAGAAAGGGCGCATGATAGTAGCCGAAGAACAACTCCGAGAGCTTGAGGGTCGAGAAGCTGAGCGGGCGATAGTAGAGGAAGCCGGTTGCATCGACCCAAAGGCGGCCCCAGTCCATATCTTGCAGCCAGAGCAGCATCACCATGTCGTCACGGAAGAAGGGTAGGCCGATGACGTGGATGTAGAGCGCCAGCGCCCACGCTCCGACGAGCGTTAGGCTGAGCGCGGCGCTGTGCCGTGCGGTGATCCTGCGTAGGCGGTGTATCGATATCATGCAAGCTCCTCCAGTGCTTGGGGGTTCAACCCCATGCGATGCCCCCTCACCCCCGGCCCCTCTCCCTCGTTGGGGCGAGGGGAGCCGGAAGCTCTTCGGCTCGTGCCTGCGGTTGAAACCGCAGGCTAGCGCGATATGTCGGCTACGCCGACCTCAGACCCGACGGCGCGCGCGACTCCGGCAAAGGTCGGCGTAGCCGACGGCTTGTTATTAGCCTGGGGTTTCAACCCCAGGCGGCCC
>CAZJBO010000066.1:0-3729 GCA_964544075.1 uncultured Anaerolineae bacterium | reverse complement strand
CAAGGGTCGGCGTAGCCGACGGCTTGTTATTAGCCTGGGGTTTCAACCCCAGGCGATGCCCCAGGCGGCGAGGGGAGCCGGAAGCGCGCGCCCATTTAGCATGAATAAAGGCGGGTCATGGGACCCGCCCTTTGCAATCATAAGTATAGCTAACCCGTATTTGTTCACCTTGTGCTCTGTCACAAGGGGGACGAATACATCATGCCGGCGCGGGGCTGGGCGGCAGATCGACCGCTTGTGGCGCGGCTTCTTCGCCCGCATCCTCCGGCGCTTCGGCAGAAGGCTCAGGCGGCTTATCCGCTTTGGGTTCTTCTTCCTCGTCCGCCTCGTCCGGCGGCGCGCCGATCAGTTCGAGGAACTCGGCGCGGTCGATAGTCTCGACTTCGAGCAGGCGTTCGGCGACCGTGTCCAGCGCCTCGCGGTGCTGTGTGAGGACGTCGCGCACTCGTTCGTATTCCTCGGTGATGATCTTGCGTACCTGAGTGTCGATCTCTTGTGCGACGGCCTCGGAATAGTTGCGCTGTTCGCCGATCTCGCGCCCCAAGAAGACCAGCTCGTCCTTTTGTCCGAAGACCATCGGGCCGATCTCGCTCATGCCGTAGCGGGTGACCATCGCGCGGGCCAGTTTGGTCACGCGGTCCAGGTCGGTGGATGCGCCGGTGGTGATCTCGTTAAACGCGATCTCCTCGGCCACGCGCCCGCCCAGGCTCAGCGCGATCTCCTCGCGCAGCTGCGCGGTGCTGCGGTTGAACATGTCCTCGTCGGGCATGGTCCATGTGATGCCGAGCGCCATGCCGCGCGGCATGATGGTGACCTTGCGGATGCGGCTTGAGTGTGCGATGTAGTACCCGGACAGGGCGTGCCCTGCCTCGTGGTAGGCGACGATGCGTTTTTCTTCGGGCGTCATGATGCGGCTGCGGCGCTCCGGTCCGAGGATGACGCGCTCGATGGCTTCGTTGAAGTCGGCGTGCGAGATGGATTTTTTGTTCTTGCGTGCCGCCACGATCGCGGCTTCGTTGACCAGGTTCTCGATATCTGCGCCGACAAAGCCGGGTGTGGTCTTCGCCAGCTCTTCGAGCTTGACATCTGACGCTAATGGTTTGCCGCGCACATGGACTTCAAGGATGGCCTCGCGCCCGCGTATGTCGGGCCGGTCGAGCACGACCCGCCGGTCGAAGCGGCCCGGACGCAAGAGGGCCGGGTCGAGGATGTCGGGGCGGTTGGTGGCGGCGACCAATATGACGTTGGTGTCGGTGTCGAAGCCGTCCATCTCGACGAGGATTTGGTTTAGGGTTTGCTCGCGCTCGTCGTGGCTGCCGCCCAAGCCGGCGCCCCGGTGACGGCCCACCGCGTCGATTTCGTCTACGAAGATGATGCAGGGGCTGTGGCGTTTGGCTTGGTCGAAGAGGTCGCGGACGCGGCTTGCGCCCACCCCGACGAACATTTCGACGAACTCGGAGCCGGAGATTGAGAAGAAGGGCACGCCGGCCTCGCCGCTGACAGCCTTTGCCATCAGGGTTTTGCCGGTGCCGGGCACGCCGACGAGCAGCACGCCCTTCGGGATGCGTGCGCCGAGCTGGATGAACTTTTCCGGTTCTTTAAGGAACTCGACGACTTCCGCGAGTTCTTCTTTGGCTTCGTCGGCGCCGGCTACGTCGTCAAAGGTGATTGTGGGCTGGTCGCCGGTGAACATGCGGGCGCGGCTCTTGCCGAAGCTGATTGCTTGGTTGTTGGAGCCTTGTGCTTGGCGCAGCATCAGGTAGATGAAGCCGGCGACTAGGATTAAGGGCAGCATATAGCCGAGCGCTGCGAGCCACCCTCCCAGGTCGCTGGGCCGTTCGTTGGTCCATTCGATGCGGGCGAGCTGTTCCTCGGTGACGCCCCAGGACAACAGCTGCTCGACTGCCGATGAGGAGGGGTCCTTGCGTGTGGCAAATTCTTTGCCGTTGTTATCGACTATGATCAAAGTTTCTTCTTTGACGCGGATTTCCTTAACTTGGCCTTCTGCGATCGCGTTAGCCACCTGGGTAAACCCGACTTTTTCGGGGCTGTTGCCGCCGTTGTTTACGCCTAATATGATGGCGGCGATGGCGACAAAGATCAAGAAATAGACAAATAAATTTCGATAACGTGGGTTACTCACCTCTACCTCCGTCAGCAAGAAACGTAGTTCGCCACAAGTTTACGATACGTCTCCTTATAATGCGCTACGTGTCTTAGTTATTCCCTCGGTCGCGGTGCGTGTGTGCCAGACCAAAGGTGATTGTAATCAAATTTTTGTAACTGCTCAGTCTGGGGGGAGTTTGTGCTTCTGGGCGCCCCTACAATCTTTAGCCTGACGCCGGGGCGTCAGGCCAAAAGGCAAAGCCGATTGAGTAGTTACTTTTTCCTTGAATGCATTATACCAGATGCGCAAAGTCTGCTGCCACTACCCCCGGTGTTTCTTATGAAGTGCTAATATCCCCGCGCCCCGTCGGTTATCCATACAAGGCGAGCACGCGCAGCCAGAGTGGGATCAACCCCAGCACAAAGATCAGTGCCAGTATACCCAACATTATCCCCAACCAGTCGATCTGGCGCGATGTGGTGGCGGGCGGCGAGCTTTCTCCGCGCGCTTTGCGGGGGCGCGGCGGGGGAAAGCGCACGTCTCCGGCGGGTATGGTGGCCTTTGGCGGCTCCTGCTGTGTTGGCCGACGATAGGTCGGCGGCTTGCGCTGTGTCGGTTGGCGATAAGGTGGGGGGGGCTGGTGTGCGGCGGATGGTTGGGGCGGCTTATAGGTTGGGTATTGTTCGGTGCGCGGCTGCTGCCGGGGGCGGCGGGCTTGGGCGGGTATGGTGGGCGGCGCTTGATATGCTTGGGGCTGTTGGGTTTTGCGCGCGCTGCCCTTACCGGTGGTCTGGTCGCTTTGATTACGGTAGCTCTGTAGGATGCGGCCAAGCTGACCGGCTGTGCGGTAGCGTGCCGAGGGTTCCTTAGAGAGGACCTTTGCGATGATGCGGCTTAGCTTGCGCGGCACGGCGGGGTTGATCGCGCTGGCGAACGGTGGTGTCTCGCGGACGTGTGCCAACGCGAGTGCTTGGTGGTCCTTGCCGCTGAAGGGCAGCTCGCCGGTGAGCATTTCGAAGAGCACCACGCCGATTGCATACACATCAGCCGGCGGGCCGGGTGGCACGCCTCTTGCCTGTTCGGGCGCGAAGTAGTGAGGGCTGCCCCATACTTGGGATACAAGTTGTTCGGGTTGGCCGGGGGTGCTGGTGGTGGGCAGGGCGCGGGCGATGCCGAAGTCTGTGACCTTGACGATGTTATCTTCGGTGACCAGCACGTTTTGCGGTTTCACATCGGAGTGGGCAAGGCCGGCGCGGTGTGCATAGCCTACCCCGGCGCAAATTTGGATCGCCAGGTCAAGGGCATGGTCGATGGGGAAGGGTGCGCCTTCGCGGATGAGGCTTTTGAGGTCTTTGCCCTCGACGAATTCCATCACCATATAGTGGGTGCTGCCGTCTTGTCCGAAGTCGTGCACGGTGACGATGTTGGGATGGGCGAGGTTCGCGACCGCGCGCGCTTCTTGGCGGAAGCGCTCAAGGAAGGAGACGTCTTGTGTCAGGCTAGGGCGCAGTATCTTCACGGCGACAATGCGGCCTAACGCCACGTCTTCGGCTTTATAGATAACCGCCATCCCGCCGGAGCCGTGTTGGGCGATGAGTCGGTAGCGGTTGTTGAGTAGGGTT
>CAZJBO010000065.1:0-10368 GCA_964544075.1 uncultured Anaerolineae bacterium | reverse complement strand
GTGGTGTTGCCCAGCATACTGCCCGACGCGCAGCCTACCGCACCGGCGATAATGCCCTCGCGTGGTTTGCGTCCGGCGCGGGAGTAAATAAATGGTGCGATCACACCCCCTACGATAGCCCAAACAAAGGCTGACGAAAGCAAAACAATTCTTGTAGTTAAGTCCATGATTAACCCTTACCCCCCATCTCAGGGCCGGCGCATCGCGGCGCAATAATTGACAAAATGGTGGCGGCACATGCAGCACCGCCACCACTTATGCTAGACAGCTAAGAGCCTAGCAACACGGCTTTATTCTTCTACCTCTGGGTACCAGAGGTAGCCTTGCAGTTCTTCCAACATGTCCATTGCGGTCATGTCGCCGCCGCTGTTGATGACGGCAGGTAGCAGACGCCAGGCTTCGAGGCGCGGGGAGATTTCGCCGCGCGAGAGGTACTGTGCTTCGAGGCGGATGGTGGTCTCACACTCGTTGCGCCAGCCGATGAAGGTCGCGGCCAACGGGTCTTCGACCTCGATCTCGTAGTTTGAGAGCGAGAAGAAGCCGGGTTGGTTGTTGGTGTAGAGCTGGGCAAACTCAGGCCCGGCGATCCACTTCAAGAAGATTTCGACTTCTTCGGGGTGCTCGGTGGCGGCGTTCCGGCCCAGCGCGATGTCTACGTGGTCGCAGACATAGCAGGGGTCATCGGCTTCGCGCACCGGCGGTTTGAACAGGCCCAGCTCGAAGTCTGCATTCTCTTCGAACATCGGGATTTCCCACGAGCCGGTGGGATAGATTGCGGCCATGCCCATCGGGAACATCTGCTGGCTGTCGGCATAGTTGATCGCCGAGTGGCCTTCCGGCATGTAAGGTTCCCACGAGAGCACGAATTCGAGCGGTTCAACGAACATGGGGTCGGTCAGTTCCACGTCACCGGCGATGAGTGCCTGGCGGCCTTCTTCGCCCAGCCACCAGTTGGGGCCGACGTTGTGGAAGCCCATCGTCCAGAGTTCCCAGCCGGGTTCCTGCGAGCCGATCGCCAGCGGGGTGATGCCGGCTTCCTTGATGGTCTCCAGCAATGCCATGAACTCGTCCACGGTCTCCGGGACTTCCCAGCCGTTCTCCTCGAACATATCAACGTTGTAGAAGAAGCCGTGCAATACCGAGGCCATCGGGACGCAGTAGATTTCGCCGTCTTCGGCGATCCAGCCGCTGCGTGCGACATCGCCGAACGCATCCAGTTCTTCCCAGTCGGTTACCGGTTCAAGGAAGCCCTTCTCGTACAGCGCCAGGCTGACGTCAAAGGGGCGGCAGGTGATGAGGTCTGGGCCGGTGCCGGCTTCGAGGCGCGCCAAGAGCGACGCATCGTATTCGGTGTTGAGGGTCGGCTCGAACGAAATGTGGATGTTGGGATATTCTTCGTTGAAGGCCGCGATGATTGTATCCCATTGTTCGATGTCTTCGGTGCGCCAGCTATCCATCACCAGGTTGACGACTTCGTCATCCTGCGCGGTGGCGGGCAGGGCCACCAACAGCATGGCAAAAATAAGGGTCAGGGCGAAAGCCTTTCTCATTTTTTATTCTCCTCAAAGATTAGTTAGTTGAATGCGAACAGATTTATGCGGAAGCGTTGAACGTGTTGTTTGTTGTATAGATTCTCCCTCCCTTCCACTTGTCCTATGAGCAGATCATTGCGTGTGGATAGTAAACAAATGATATGATACCGTTCTCTTTGACTGAACACAAACGAGTGTTATAAACGTGGCGCAGATTAGAGGTGAGTCGTCCGGTTTGCTCCAGACGTTTGATTTGCCGGTTTAACTGGAGAGAGGGCGCCGCGTGCGCTACAATCCACAGCGTGGCTTTATTAGACCAGGGAGGGAACCCCAATGCGTGTTGGAATAGTCGGCGCCGGCTCGATGGGCCGCGCTCATGCGGTTGGCTGGGCCGGTACCGATGCCGATATCGTCGGCGTGGCGGATGCCGACCGCGCCACCGGAGGTGCGTTGGCCGCGCAGTACGGCTGGCGATACTTTGATAGCCTCGACGCCATATTGCCCGAAGTCGATGTCGTCGATTTCTGCTTGCCCACCCACCTACACTACGATGCGGTGATGCAAGCGGCCCAGGCCGGGAAGCACATCATGTGCGAGAAGCCCATCGCCCTCACGGTGGCGCGCGGGCAAGAGATGATCGCTGCCTGCAAAGCCGCCGGTGTGCGGCTCTTCATCGCTATGGTAATACATTTCTTCCCCGAATATATCGCCGTAAAACGCGCCATCGACGCGGGGCAGATCGGCAGCCCACAGATGATCCGGCTTACCCGCGCCAGCTATCGCCCCAAACGGCCTGCAAATAACTGGTTCTTCGACAACAGCAAGTCGGGCGGCATGATGCTTGACCTGATGATCCACGACTTCGAGTATGCCCACTGGCTGGCCGGTACGGTCGAGCGCGTTTTTGCCAAGAGCATAACCGCCGATAACCCCGACATCCTCGAAGACCACGCGCTGGTGGTGCTGCGCTTCCAAAGCGGCGCGATCGCCCACATCGAGGGAAGCTGGGCCTACCCTGTGCCGATGTTCAGCACCAGCATCGAGGTGGCCGGCGATACAGGGCTTATCGAATATGACAATACGAGCACAATGCCCATCGTCACCAACCTGCACGAGGCAGATGACACCTCGACCGAGGTTGCTCTGGCCAGCAGCCCGCTTGCCGAAGACCCCTGGGCGGTCGAGGTGCGGCACTTTTGGGATGCCCTGAAGCACAACAAACCTTTCGACGTGACACCGGAAGATGCTTTGGCCGGGCTGCAGATCGCGCTGGCCGCCCGCCGGTCTGCCCTGTCTGGCAAACCTGTAACCCTCATGCCTTTGGATGTCGAACCCTCGGAGGTGGCATAATGCGTATTGGGATGATGAGCTTTGCTCACCTGCACGCTGAAAGTTATATCGGATGTCTGCGCGCTGCGCCGGGCGTAGAGATGATCGGCATAGCCGACGACGATTTGACGCGCGGCAGGCACTTCGCGGCGCGATACGGCGCACAGTTCTTCGATAGCTACGCTGCGCTCTTGGCCGAGGCGCCGGATGCCGTGGTGATTTGCAGCGAGAACGTCCGGCACCGCGCGCTCGTAGAGATGGCCGCCGCCGCCGGTGTGCACGTCTTGTGCGAGAAGCCCATCGCAACGACCCTAGAGGATTGTCGCGCAGTGCTCAAGGCCTGTGATGATGCCGGGGTGCACCTGATGACGGCCTTCCCTATGCGTTTTAGCGCCCCCGCTATAGAGGTCAAGGCATCGCTTGCGCGTGGCGCGCTCGGCAAGGTCAGATGCTGTAAGGCGACCAACCAGAGCGAGAACCCCGAACACCTCCGGGCATGGTTCAGCGATAAAGCGCTTGCGGGTGGCGGGGCCGCCACAGACCACAGCGTCCATGTGGTGGATATGCTGCGCTGGTATCTGGAGAGCGAGGTGGTCGAGGTCTACGCCGAGATTGACAACCTGTTTAGCAAGGGCGGTAGTGTCGACATCGATACGGCAGGTTTGATAATGTTCACCTTCGAGAACGGCGTGTTCGTCAGCCTGGATTGCAGTTGGAGCCGCCCGGCATATTACCCCACCTGGGGCAACGTGAAGATAGATTTGATCTGCGAGCGCGGCGTGCTCCAGACCAATTATTTCAATCAAAACCTCACCGTTTATTCCGACGCCCTCCAAAGGCCGGTGTGGAACTTCTGGGGTTCGAACCCCGACCAGGCGATGATTGACGAATTCGTCGCCAGCATTCGAGAGGGCCGTGCACCGGCGGTTTCGGGCGAGGACGGCATGAAGGCAGTAGAGGTCGCTTTAGCGGCCTATCGCTCGGCAGAGACCCATCAGCCGGTATCGCTGCCGCTGTCGTGACCGTGTGCACCACAGCCATAAGAAAGGCGAAGATATGTTAGCGTTAGAGGCAATCTATCGGGGCCGCACCCTTAACCTGGCCCATCGAGGTGCACGCGAAGCCGCGCCCGAAAATACCCTCCCCGCCTTCGTGCGCGCCGTAGAGATGGGCGCGGACGGCGTCGAACTAGACGTCCACCTCACCTTTGACGACGTGCCTATCTGCTTGCACAGCTTTACTTTAGAGGAGACCACCGACGGCACAGGCTACCCCAGCGAGTTCACCCTGGAGCAGATCAAGGAGTTCGACGCCGGGATGAAGTTCGACGCTGCTTTTGCCGGCACCCCCATACCAAGCCTGGCGGAGGTTTTCGAGGCGATCCCCAATGCCTTCGTCAACGTCGAGCTTAAGTCGCTCACCTTCAACGATACCGGCCTTGAGCGCGCCGTCCTTGACGTGATCCGTGCCCAGGGCGCCGAGGCACGGGTAATCATCTCGTCGTTTAACCCCTTCTGTCTCCGCCGGATGCGCAAGCTCGCGCCCGACCTGCCGCTCGGCCAGCTCACCGACTCGGACTTGCCTATCGTTCTTCGCAAGGGATGGCTTTTGTTTGGCATCAAGCGCCAGGCTATCCATCCGCACCACACAATGGTTGACGCGCGCTATATGCAGGCCGCGCGTAAGAAAAACTGGCGCGTCAACACCTGGACGGTCAATGAACCGGAGGATATGAGGCGTTTGTTGGCGCTTGGCGTGGATTCGATCATGACCGACCGGCCCGATTTGCTCAAGACCGTGATGGATGCGGGGGTATAAGACAAACTTTGTCGGGTAGTTGTTTCTCAAAATCCATTCACTCCACCTAAGGAAAGGCTCGTATGACCAAGCGTTTGATCGTCAATGCCGACGACCTCGGCCACAGCCCCAACGTGAACCGGGGCGTCTTTGAGGCACATGCGGAGGGTATCGTCACCTCTTCTACCGTGATGATAAACCGCCCCGCCGCGCCCGCTGCGCTCGACTATGCTCTCGCCCACGCGCCCAAGCTCGGCCTGGGCCTACACCTCAACCTCACGAAGGGAGTGCCGATTACGCCTTCGACACGTTTGCCCAGCTTGGTTGATGACACGGGCCACTTCCACCACATCGGCCAATGGGCCGCCCACTTCGACCGCTTCGACGCCGGTGAGATTGAGTGTGAACTCCGTGCGCAGTTTGACCGCTTTGTCGCGTTGGCCGGACAGCCGCCCGACCATCTCGACGCACACCATCACGCCGCTTACATCCACCCCGCCGCCCAACGCACTATGCTCAGCCTTGCCGCTGCATATGATATACCGTTGCGCACCCCGCGTGCTGCACACGGCCTGGATGCCGCAGTCAAGGAGATCGGCGGTATCTTGGGCGGCGGGTTCCCTGCCGAACGTGTGCGTACCCTTGCCGATGCGCTCATCGCCGTCCTGGATGCTGCCGTGCCTGCCCCACGCTGGCCCGACATCCAATGCCGAGACTTCTATGACGCCACCGCCACGCTCGGTGATCTGTTGAATATCTTGGTCAACCTGAAGGAAGACGCGGTTACCGAGCTGATGTGCCATCCCGGTTATGCCGAGGGTATCGAAAGCGTCTATGCGGCACAGCGCGAGAGGGAACTCGCCGCGCTCACGCATCCCAGCGTGCACGAGCTGATTGCTGCCGAGGCGATTGAGCTGGTCACGTTTGCGGCGCTTGGTGCGGTGGGGTTGGGTTGATGCTGTATACTACGATCAAGCTCGTCATTTCCGCCGCGCTCATCGTCGCGATTGCAGAAATCTCGAAGCGCAGTTCGCTGATCGGCGGGCTGCTCGCCTCGTTGCCGCTGACGTCGATCCTGGCGTTTACCTGGCTCTATCTTGATACAAAGGACACCGCGAAGGTATCGAAGCTCTCGACGAGTATATTTTGGCTCGTCCTTCCTTCCCTGTCGTTGTTTATTACCTTGCCCATCTTCCTGAAGCGTATGAACTTCTACGTATCGATGGGGCTTTCTATCGCGATTATGTTATGTCTCTATCTTGTGATGGTTTCTGTGCTGGGCAGGTGTGGCATCGAGCTGTAGGTAGGGATGGGGGAATGGGATGTCCTGCCGTATCCAGGGCCGGTGCACATTATCGGTCTTGTCGGGGCCGGGTATTCTACTCTTCCTCGGCAAGCGTGCTCTCGCGCCATGCAATTACTTGATACACTTCTACCGTCACATCGCTCTCGCGCCACGTCCCGGCGCTGAAGCCCATCTTCTGCGAGAGCAAATCGAGGAAGCGTTCAGGCGATTGTACGCGCTCCCATACCTGGGGTAGAAATGTGGCGCGCGCACTGCCTCGGCGCAAGATCACCCCATCGACCCCAGGGCGCAGCTTGGATATCAAATCGTCGGGGGTGTCATAGGCAAGAATGACCGGCGCGGTGAGCACCGAGATTTCGATGTCAAGCTGCGGCATGATGGTGTGCGTCACCGGGGTGAAGCGTGGGTCGTGTAGTGCGGTTTGCACGGCGATGCGGCTGACTTCCTCGGCCAGCGGATAGCGTGCCGCCAGGCTCCCGGTACAGCCTCGCAGCGCTCCGTCAATGTGCAGCGTGACGAAGCAAGCCGCCGGTTGTCGGAGCGCCGCCGGCAGCTTGTCAAGGTCGATAGGGGGGAGGGGGCGTCTGCGCGTGGCAGCATCAATGGCGCGGCGTGCGATATCGAGAAGCTGTTGTTTCTCGGCAAAGGTAAGGGTGAATTGAGGCCGAATATTCTGGTGCATCAGAGCATCCTTTCCATTACTTATTACCATCTTAGACATACGCTCAATTGCCGTCAAGGGTTTTGATCTACCTCCCTTTTCACTTCTGCACGCTAGCTGTTATACTTTCTCGCGTTCATAATTAGTGAGAGGTTCTCGCCCGTGTCTGAAACCGATGGATTGCACCTACCCCGCTCCAGGGCCTCAAGAGTGCGCATGATGTTTGTAGGGTTAGGCCGCGTGCTGGCCTTCTTGCTGACCATCATCTTGCTTGTTAGCATCGTCTATGCCACCCGCACTTTGGTCAATAAGGTGTCCGATCGCATCGCGCGCCACGCACGCCATGCCGCGCATTTCGAGTCTATGCCGGCCACGGCGACCGCGCTTGCTGCGACGCTGACACCGGCTCCTGGTGGCGCGCTGCACTGGAGTCATCCTGCCGGACAGATTGTCTTGGCCGCGCAAGAAGACCCTGTACCTACATCAACCATCCCGCCGATCTCCGCGCCCACCCTGCCGCCCACCCTGGCCCGGCCTACGCCTTCGCCCTCCCCCGGCCCCGATACACCCATACCCCCAACCGTGATCTATGTCATGCCGCCCACACAGCCCCGCCCCACCGTCGCCGGTTTATATGAAGATTACCCCGCGCCTGCCGAGCCGCCCATAACCGCCGTCCCAACCCGGATGCCGATGGCCGATAACCGGGGCGAGGATATCGTCAATGTACTGCTGCTGGGCCTTGATACACACGCCGACCGCGCCGGCTCGCGCTCCGATAGCATCATCGTGGTCTCGCTGAACCGCAGCACCAACACCGTGAACATGCTATCCGTCCCGCGTGACCTGATCGTCTACATCCCCGGCTGGACCATGCAGCGCATCAACACCGCGATCCCGCATGGCGAGATCGTGGGGTGGCGCGGTGGTGGCCCCGGCCTGCTGCGCGACACTTTGCTCTACAACCTGGGCATACCGATACACTTCTACGCGCGCGTCGATTTTGACGGGTTCAGCGACATCATCGATATGGTGGGCGGCGTCGATATCGCAGTAGACTGCACCCATCAGGATTGGATACTAAAGGAACCCGGCCTTGACCAGAGCGATGAGGATAACTGGGAACTCTTCACCCTGCCGATGGGCGTGCAGCACCTCGACGGGCATACCGCGCTTTGGTACGCACGCTCGCGCCGCCGCACCTCCGACTTTGACCGCAGCCGCCGTCAACAGATGATCTTGCGCGCGCTCTTCAGCAAGGCGCAGTCGATGAATATGTTCACCCAGATACCGGCCCTGTGGGATCGCATCCGGCCCCACATCGAGACCGATATGACCCTGGCCGATATGCTGGGCTTTGTGCCGATGGCGTTACAGCTGGATTCGAGCGGCATTCAGAGCTTGGTGTTTAACCAATGGTATCTCGTCAACTGGACCACGCCCTCCGGCGACCAAGTGCTCTTGCCCATACCCGACCGCCTGGAGATTATGGTTGAGGAGTTCTATCTGCCCCCGACCCGCCACAGCTTGGTACAGCAGGCCGCGCGTATTGAGATTCTCAACGGCACTGCCAACCCCGATTGGGACCGGGTGGCTGCGGCGCGTCTGGCTTGGGAGGGCTTCGTGCCGGTCGCGGCAGGGCAGGCCGACGAATATATCCCCGACACCATCATCTATGATTATACCGGGCAGACCAAAGGCTCTCCCCTCGCCGCGATCGCGGAAGCGCTCAACGCCAGCGCCGCCAACATCATCGTCGAACCAGACCCCGACCGCACGGTGGATTACCGCATCATCCTGGGCGCGTCCTACAACTCGTGCACCTATAACGTGCCGGCCCCGGTGCCCACCCCGACGCCTGACGGCGAGTAGTGACGATAGATGGCGCCTCGGTCATTTGACCCGATCGCGTTAGGCGCTAAACGCCGGGCATCCCCACGGCGGCGGTGGGGATGCCTGGGGGTTGTGTCTGGCCTGTTGATCGTGGCTCTGCTGGGCGCGCTCTACGTCACGCAGCATCCCCAGCCTATGGCGACGCCTCGCGCTACGCCCTCCGAGGCCCCGCCCTCTGTCGTGCTGACCCTCCCACCACCGACGCATGTAAGATACCCGCAGCGCATTCTATCGATACCGGCCCTTGATGTTTACCGCCCCATCGTCGAGATTCCCATCCAAGATGGGCGCTGGCAGATCGACGCGATGGGCCAAGACGTCGGGCATCTCGCCGGTACCGCGCCCTTTGATGGCGTGGGCAATGCGGTGTTGATAGGTCACATCACGCTCACCGACAACACCTATGGGCCGTTTATCAACCTGGCGCAGCTTGTCCCCGGCGACGAGGTGATCGTACAGCACGGCGCGCATCGCTATATCTACCGCGTTGCGCGGGTGCGCGTGGTTGCGCCGGACGATCTATCGGTGGTCGCGCCGACCGATACGCCCACCCTGACCCTGCTTACCTGCACCGGTTGGGATGTGCCCGCCCAGCGATACACCCAACGCCTCATCGTCATCGCACATTTGGTCAGCATCGAGTGAGGCGGCGGGTCTAGTACATCGCACCGCGCAAGACCGCGTCGAGCGCCATGAGCGCGCTCAGGTTGTGGACCGGATGCCCGGCGTACAGCGCGCGTGTATTGGTGTAATCAAGCGCCACCCACCATAGGTGGGTGCCATCCGGGCCTAGCCCATTGTTGGGGAGGGTGTCGGCAATCGCGCCGAAGTCCCACAGCGGTACATTATACTCGGCGGCGATCTGGCGGATTACGGTATTGTTGGCGTCGTTCGCCCCTTCGAGGTGGTCGGCTTTGGTGCGCAAGATGGGGATGACGCCGTGGTCGGTCCAATACTGCACGATGCTGCGCAGAGATTCGGCGAACAATGCGGTGCGGCCTTGTTCGTTGGTACCCAGGGCGATCAGGACCACGCTGGGCCGGTTGAGACGATACTCACACGCGATCGGGGTCTCGCCCTGCTCGCAGCGGTTGGGGTCGGCCCAGGTATCTTCAAATAGCATCCAGGCGTGGTTGCCGGTCCACACGGTCACGCTCTCGCGCGAGAACGAACCGTAGAAATGGTCGATGGTGGGTTGCAGGTAATCATATGCGCCCAAGTTATATACGCCGGAGTCGAAATTGGCGAGGAAGAAGGGCGTTAGGCTGTTACAATCGCCCACTTTCGAGAAGGCGTGCGGGTTGTTGCCCAGCGCCAGGCCCCGTTCGTAGATCGCGCGTGCGTTTGCGCCCACCCCGGAGATGATGTTCATGGTTTGCCAGTCGGCTTGTGGTGCTTCTGGGGCGGTGTCTTCAGAGGCCGTGTCGTATCTTAGGCAGCAGGTGGAGACCCAGCCGCTGTAGCTGCCGTCTGCGGTTTGGGCGTGTGCCCAATAGCCATCCGCCGATTTATTATCCACAATGAGCGCGGTGCCGCGCTGCAGCAGGGTGATGATCGCAGCTTCGGCGTCGGGTGCCTCACGCATGTTGAGGTTGACGGTCGGGGCGGCATTGCCGGTCGGGGCGGCGTCTGTGCTTGGGGCGGTGGATGGTGCAGCGTTGCCATAGGCCAGGCAGCAGGTGGAGACCCAGCCGCTGTAGCTGCCATCGGCGGTGTGCGCGCGTGCCCAATAGCCATTTGCCGAGCTTTCCTCTACGATGATTTGCGTACCCTTTGCCAAGACGGTGACCACTGTGCTATTTTCATCCGCCTCGGCGCGCATCAGGAGGGCGGTGGTGACGCTTGCCGCG
>CAZJBO010000064.1:0-10544 GCA_964544075.1 uncultured Anaerolineae bacterium | reverse complement strand
CTTGGGCCTGCGGTTGAAACCGCAGGCTAGCGCGATATGTCGGCTGCGCCGACCCGGAGAGACCGCGCGTGCAAGGTCGGCTGCGCCGACGGCCTGCTATTAGCCTGGGGTTGAACCCCCAGGCGCCAGGCGGCGCGCTCCAGTTCCCCCTCTCCCCGGCGAGGGAGAGGGGGATAGGGGGTGAGGGGGAGCACTCCGGCGCTGAGCAGTTACTACTATGGAGTGATATTTACCGATGGACACCAAGACACCACAAAAGAAAACGCCCCGTGATGAATACGGGGCGCAATACTTCGAACGCTACAACTATGCCGACCGCCCGTTGGGACGCTTTAGCATGTATTGGTTTGCCCGGCGCTACTATGCCGCGCTGGTACGCCGGTTTGCGCCACCGGAGGGCGGACGACTGCTCGAAATTGGCTGTGGGCTGGGGCACTTGCTCGGCCTGCTGCAAGATGATTTCGATTGTGCCGGCACCGACATCGCCACATACAGCATCGAACAGCTCAAGAAGAACGCACCGCGCGCCGCCGGCTTCGTCATGGATGCCGACGACCTCAGCCGCTTCGGTGATGAGGCGTTCGCTGTGGTGGTGACGCTGCACCTTGTGGAACACCTCGAAGACCCCGCCCGCGCCATCGCCCAGATATATCGCATCTTGCAACCGGGCGGGCTGTTCCTCTTTGCCACGCCCAACCCCGTCTATGCCTTACGCCGCCGCAAAGACCCCACCACCGACGCGATCGGCAAGGACCCGACGCACATCAACGTGCACCCGCCAGAACAGTGGCGCGCGTGGTGCGAGGCCGCCGGCTTTGCGCTGCTGCGTCACTTTGGGGATGGGCTTTGGGATGTACCTTACTTCCCCGTCATCCCACGGCAGATACAGTTCGCGGTGCTGGGCCTCCCGGCGCTGCTGCAGGTACTCACGCGGACAACGTTTATCCCGCTAGCGCAAGGCGTGAACCAAATCGGCATCGCGCGGAAGCCGGTCGGTCGCTAACCCTCGGCCAGCGCCACCGCCTCGATCTCCACCTTACCACCGAGCGGCAGATCACGAACCGCCACAGCAGAGCGCGCCGGGGGTGCATCGGCAAAGAAGTCTTTATAGACGCCGTTCATCGCGGCAAAGTCTTTGATGTCGTGCAGGAACACGGTCACTTTGACGACGCTCGCCAACGACGCCCCGCCTCCCTCCAGCACAGCTTGAAGGTTCTTGAGCGCCTGACGGGTTTGGGCATCAACGCCACCATCAACAAACTTACCGGTCTGGGGGTCGATCCCTAACTGTCCGGCGGTGAAAACAAAACCATTGGCCTTAATCGCCTGGGAGTATGCGCCAACGGCGGCGGGTGCTTTATCGGTGCTGATGACTTCGCGCATGTTCTATCCTCGCATTGACTAAATGTGGCCGATAAACTAATTGACGGGAGGGATTATAACACAGCACAGTCTTGATGGGAGGGGATGACCAGAGGGTTTCGCTCTGTGGAGCGCTGCGCCGTGATACTAACCCATCCCGGTACCAAAGCGCAGCGCATTGCCACTAAACTAAGAGGGGGCAGTACTATTCCGCTTCCCCGACAAACTTCCACGTGCCCTCGAAGAGGGCGATTATGCGCGCATCGACAGGCCACGTGAGGTAAATTCTGGTGTCGTAAGACATGGCGGACGTTTGTATATTCATGATGTAGCCCTGCTCTGGGGTAGTCGCCCACCCCAGGGCATCGCGCACCGACCGGTGCTCGGCCCAGACCTTGCCAAAGCCCCGCTCCGGCTGATACCGGCCCGACGGGGGGGCGTCATCAATGTCGATGACATCACCATCAATCCACGTATCGAGATAGGCGTCCAAGCGTGGGTACGATCGCGTCGCCAGCACATAGATTCGCTTGTAATCCGAACGCCAGATCATATAGCCGCCCTCAAAGGCCTGGAACGCCGCCTGCACGCTCTTGACCTCCACGACCGGGCAAGGTAACTCGTCCTCCAGCGGTGTGAAGAAGTAATCGTATGGACAATCTTGGCCGATACTTGATTGGGCCGGGGTGGGCGTCACCGGCGCTGCGGAGGGGATTGGTGAGGCGATGCGTAATTCTACCGTCACCTCATCGTACACCACCCGCACGTCCGCGATATCGACCAGCCGCAGCCGCAGCACGATGCTATCTGCGTTGTTGGGAGGCAGCACCGGCACCACCGTGCCCTCGCCTACCGAAGGGATAATCGGATCAGGGCGTGGCAGTTCTACCGAGACGGTGTCGCCGTTGGCAAGCACTTGCTCAAAGACCAAGTTGCTCCCCTCCGGGCGATTGACGACCTCCCAATGCACGGCGACACGTGCGTCGCCTTGTGCGAGTGTGGTGGCGTTAACTGTGTTGGGTTTAGCAACGAAGGACGTGATAGAAGCATGGCTCACATCCACATCCAGTGACACAGTCTTCACGTCCAGTATCGCGCCGTCTTGCAAATCTATCAACCGCAGCCGCAAAGTGATGGGCGTGTTGTTATCCACCGGGGGGCGGATTATCACGGTCCCCTGGCCTGCCGAAGCGACCCACAGATGGTCACGCGGCTGCTCTATCGAGAATGCCCGCCCCTCGGACGGCACCTGCTCGAAGATCAGGTTTGACGTGGGTGCGCGGCAGGCCACATCCCAGCGCACGGTGATCTGTGCCGAGCCGCTTTGCAGCGCCTTAACGTCGAGGCTTTCAAGATCGGCGCTGAACGTCTGGATAAACGACGGGGCACCGTTCGCCACGGGCCAGGTATAAGGGATCGTGATGATGTGTGCATCGACAAGCCTATCGTCCGCATCCACAATCGCGAGACGATAGCTCGGCGCGCTAAAGTTGGCGGGATGCTTGACCATCAGAATGTGCGTGCCGTCGGCGGGCAGTGTATCGGTATCCAGATCGGGCAGCAATGTTCGCCATGTGTTGACATCATAGACCTGGAGACGCAGCCGGTGCGTTTCGTCGAGACCTACAACATACCAGGAGAGAGTCAGCGGTGTATTGCCGGCATCGGCATCGTTTACCGTGATGGTTTTGTAGTCGCTGACGTCGAGGACGCCGGTGAAGGTGATGATAGTAGGGGGCAATGTATCGTCGGCCTGTGCATCGGCGGAGGATGCGCCGAAGAGTGCGGGCAATAGAAGCAGCCCGACCGTGAATACGATTGTCATTGTTCTCATTTGTGCTATACCTCCTTTGAGGCGCCACCCGGCGCTCGTTTACCTCATTTACATTGTACGTGATCGGTCCGGTCTGCAGAGCGCGTCGGGCAGACGTTCTGTCAACGCTTCGCCGACTTTTACCCTCCAACCGGATTAGACTCTACTAACCTTTCCGGCTGAGGGCGGCAGATTGGGGTCGAGCGGGACAGATGAGGGGCTTTTGTGTGGGGGGGGGAGCGCTACGTTTGTCGTTCGAATCGATACCCAACGCCGGTCACGTTCACAATATATGTCGGGTCTTTGGGGTTTGGCTCCAGCTTGCGCCGCAGGCGCCATACATAGACACGCAAGTAATCGAGATCATCGATATATTCCCAGCCCCACACGCTCTCCAGCAAGTCTCTATATCGCATAATGCGGGGCGCGGCGTTCATCAGTCGAGCCAGCAAGTTAAACTCGGTAGGGGTGAGGCGCACCGGCTCGCCGTCAACCAGGACGCGCTGCTCATCCATGTTGACCGTCAACCAGCCATCGTTATATACAAGATGTTCTTTGGTCAACACAGGCTCGGCGGCGGCGCGGCGCAAGTTGGCCTGCACTCTTGCGAGAAGCTCTTGCATCTGGAAGGGCTTCACTACATAGTCATCCGCGCCCAGCTCTAGGCCCTTCACGATCTTATCGACGTGCTTCTCGCCGGTCAGCATGATGATGGGGATGTTAGATACTTCGCGCACACGCTGACACATGGTCCAGCCGTCCATGTTGGGCATACTCACGTCTAGCAAGAGCAGATCAGGGTGTGACTCGAACATAGTGCGCAGACCTTCTTGCCCATCGTTGGCGGTCAAAACACGGAAGCCGGCTTCCTCAAGGGTATGTGATAACAGCTTCCGCAACATGATGTCGTCATCCACGACTAGGATGGTTGCTTCCGTTTCGCCGGTAAATTTGCGTGCTGCGTCGCTCATGGGTACCTCTTGCCAACAAGGTGCTCGCGAGGCATTGCCTCTGCACTGTCTATCTTTACAAATGAGGGTCTAACCGACATCTTGTACCAACGCCGCCGCACCGATCAACCCCACGTCTTCGCCTAGAGATGCCAACACAACCGGTACGTCGCGCCAATAGCTTGCATCGATGGTGAACTCGCGCGCGGCCTGCCGCATCGGTCCCAGCAACAGATCGCCGGTCTCCGCCACTCCCCCACCGACCACAAAAATCTCCGGGTTTAGCAAATGCATCAGGTTGGCGACAAGAATCCCCACGATGCGCCCGGTCCGGGCGATCAACGACAGGGCTAGCGGGTCACCGGCGACCGCAGCCTTGCCCACCTCGCGTGCCGAGACTTTGCTCAGGTCGCCGCCCACCATCTCGGTAATCATCGACTGCGCGCCGGCGACCAGACGGCGGCGTGCCTCTTGTCCCAGAGCCGGACCTGCCCCCATCTTCTCGGCACTGCCGCCCATGCCGGCAGGGGGAGCAAGGATCATGTGCCCGATCTCAGACCCCAAACCTCGCGCGCCGGATATCAACTGCCCGTGGCTAATGATCCCCCCACCGATTCCGGTGCTGACCGTAATGTAGACCACGTGTTCATATCCCTGGGCGACGCCGCGCCGCGCTTCGGCCAAGACTGCGCAGTTGCCGTCGTTCTGGAGCACAGCCGGACGGCCAAAGCGCTCTTGTATCAGACGGCGCAAGGGGACGTCGTGCCAGCCGGGGAGGTTGGGCGGTGCGACGACCAGCCCCGCGCTTGGGTTGACCGGACCCGGTGCCGATATCCCCACCCCGACGACGCTATCATCGTCCCCGTCGGGCCAGACCGCCGCGATCTGTGCCATGATGCGCGCAAGGGTCGGCTCTAGGCCTTCGTGGGCCAGGGTGTGTGTTTCGACGCGGGCAAGGAGCTGTAGCTTGGCGTCGAAACGCGCAGCACGTATCCGTGTACCTCCCAGGTCTAGGCCGATGATGGTTTGGCTCATGACTAATTATCCATATGCAGTGTATAGTACTTTCCCCACGCATGGCACGCCGCCGGTGTTCGGAACGCCATCAAATACATTCTACCACCGAGCGCAAACATGCCACAACCAAACGCCCCACACATAACAATTGCGTTTGCGTTAAGATCGAGGCCATACTATGCTTGGCAATACAAGATCAGAGATGGCAGAGGCGGCCAATACATGGGCATAGACGACGCAACCCAGCCCACCAGCACAGAGGAACACATCCGCCAGGGGCGCGAATTCATCGCAGAGGTTCATGCCAAGATGAACCGATTGGTCGAGGAGTTCGCCCAGGGCAAGCTCAACCGCGCGCAATTCCACCGCCTATATGAACGCTATCAACGCCGCATTATGCTGGTGGCGCAGATGATAATCGAAGACGACCCCACGAAGTGGCGCAGCGCATTAGAAAAGGACGAGGAAACAATCTATATACGTCGGCGCCTCACCGCTAAAGTGCTCGGCATGGCGCTTTATGATAACGCCAGCGGTATGCCCATCGAATCTCTGGGCAACTTCCAGGTTGATTCGGACCTTCTGGTGCCTATGCTAAGCAGCTTTCAATCGGCTACCAAAGAAATCTTTCGGGCCGGGATGCGCAGCTCTGCGATGGAAAACGGTCAGTGGCTTTCTTTTGTACCGGGGGCATATTCCACCCTGCTCTCACTCTTCTCGCGCGAGCCATCGAATGAACAGCTCGACGCGGTCGAACGGATGCACCGCGACTTCGAGCGCGCAAACCGTGCGGCGCTCGAAGCCGGTAATGCCGATCCAAGCGAGCTGGCATACCCCTTCTTGGCCTTCGTCAGGCGCAGCCGCCGCTAGGAGAAGGCAAAATCTCTATACTTCGCCGAATCCTTTGTCGATTCATTAGGGTTATTTCATAAACGTGACCTTGACAAAATTAAGAGGTAGAGTATACTCTACCTTGTGTAGTTAACTATAGGAGTCTGCCTTCTACCCCATAGCGCAGAGACCGGGTGTCTCAAGCGCTTTTTTTAACGTACAGGTATTATTTTCTTGTTTCCCATAATAAATCGACAAGGTTGAAGCTACGGGAGGATAGAGTCTTGGAAGCCAAAGACTTTAGTGCATTGCGTATCAGTCTGGCCTCGCCCGAACAGATTCGTTCATGGTCTTACGGAGAGGTAACAAAGCCCGAAACCATCAATTATCGCCGCCTGCGCCCCGAAAAGGACGGCCTGTTTTGTGAGGCAATCTTCGGCCCCACACGCGACTGGCAGTGCTATTGCGGTAAGTATAAAAACATGCGCTACAAAGGCATCATCTGCGATAAGTGTGGGGTCGAGGTAACCCGCTCCTCGGTACGACGCGAACGTATGGGACACATCGAGCTGGCCGCGCCGGTAGCACATGTCTGGTATACCCGCCGCGTCCCCAGCTACCTGGGCCTGCTCCTAGACGTAAGCCGACGCAACCTCGACCGGGTGCTCTACTTCGCCCAATACGTCATCACCCACGTCGACGAGGACGCACGCAATAAAGCCCTCAAGCGCCTTGACGAAGAGATCGCACAGCAAGAAGCCCTCATCAACGGCGATATTGACGAAAGAGTCAGCGAAGCAGAGCTGGCGCGCGACGAACAGGTCGAAACCCTGACAGAAGAGATCGACGCCATCGGGCAAACCTTCGACGATACACTCTCGGCCAAAACCGACGCCGTAGTCAAAGCCGCCCAAGCCCTGCAAATAAAAATCGAGAGCCAGTTGGGGGAGACCGTGCGCACCCCTCTCGTCTTCGCCGAGGCCGGAGACCTCATCATTGCCGAGGTCGGCGAGGTGGTAGGGCACGAGCACCTCTCGCTGGTACAAGATGCCGCGACCGAGGTCCTGAACGACATCCAAACAGAGATAGAGGAGCAACGCAGCCGCGAGAACGCTCAGCTCCAAGCCAAAGTCGAAGGGATCACCGGGCAGGTGGCAGAAGAGATCGCCACCCTGCATAATGAACAACAAGCCCGCGCACGGCGGGCACGCGCCAGTATGCAGAGCGCACGCGATGAGCTGCAATCGCTCCGACAGCTCCAATTCCTCGGCGAGGTGCGCTACCGTGAACTCAAACAGCGCTACGGGCAGGTCTTCAAAGCTAACATGGGCGCCGAAGCCTTCCTCGAAATCTTCAAAAGCCTCGACCTCGATAAACTCTCCGCCGAACTCTGGAACGAAATCCGCACCACCCGGTCGAAACAACGCAAAAAGAAAGCGACCAAACGCCTGCGCGTCATCGAAAGCCTGCGCAAGAGCGATAACCGCCCGGAGTGGATGATTATCACCGTACTCCCCGTCATCCCGCCCGACCTGCGCCCAATGGTACAGCTCGACGGCGGACGCTTCGCCACCTCCGACCTGAACGACCTATACCGCCGCGTCATCAACCGCAACAACCGCCTCAACCGTCTGCTCGAACTCGGCGCGCCCGACGTGATCGTGCGCAACGAAAAGCGCATGTTACAAGAGGCCGTCGATAGCCTCATAGATAACAGCCAGCGCGGTAAGGCACTCTCGCGGCGCGGTCGGCGCGAGCTGAAATCACTCAGCGATATGCTGAAGGGCAAGAAGGGCCGCTTCCGCCGCAATCTGCTGGGGAAGCGCGTCGATTATTCCGGACGCTCCGTCATCGTGATCGGCCCCAAGCTCAAGCTCCACCAATGCGGCTTGCCCAAAACAATGGCGCTCGAACTCTACCGTCCCTTCGTGATCTCACGCCTGGTCGAATATAACTATGCAACCAACGTCAAGGGTGCCAAGCGCTTCATCGAACAAGAGAAACCCGAAGTCTTCGAGGTGCTCGAAGAAGTCATCCGAGAACGCCCCGTACTGCTCAACCGCGCGCCCACCCTGCACCGCCTCGGCATCCAAGCCTTCGAACCACAGCTGGTCGAGGGCAAGGCCATCCAAATTCACCCCCTGGTCTGCTCGGCCTTCAACGCCGACTTCGACGGCGACCAGATGGCCGTACACGTCCCCCTAAGCGACAAGGCAGTCGAAGAAGCCCGCACCCTAATGCTCAGCACCCACAACCTGCTCAAGCCTTCCAGCGGCCAACCCATTGTCGGCCCCTCGAAAGATATGGTCTTGGGCAGCTATTACCTCACGATGGACCCCACCATAGACATCATCACACAAACCGCGCGCACCGACGACTTCCGCACCTGGGAGGCGCTCAAGAAGGCCAAAGACACCCGTGTTGGCGTGGTGCACCACACCAACGCCGCGAAACAAGCATGGTCACATGGGATGGACCGCGCCGCACTGATCGAATTCGAGCGCGTCGCGGAGGGCTTCGACGCCGTTAACAACGGCACGATCGACGCGCTCTTATTCAACGCCACCGAAGCGCTCGACATCTTCGCCAAACGCCCCGAACTATCGCTGGAAGTCTCAAACCTGACCGAACGCAACCTCTTCATAGATATAGACGAGGCAGAGTTAGCATACCAGCTGGGGAAGGTGCACCTGCACACCCCGATCCGCCTAGCACAACCGTATGCCGAGAAAGAACGCCCCGATAAACCCGTCGTAACGACGGTGGGCCGCGCGATATTCAACCGCATCTTGCCCGACAGCGTGCGCTTCATACAAGATACGCTGGGCAAGAGCGGCCTGCAAAAGCTCGTCTCGCATTGCTATCAGATATTAGGGCCGGAAGATACTACCGATGTCGTAGACTCGATCAAGAACCTGGGCTTCCACTACGCAACCATCTCCGGCACCACCATCGCAGTCTCCGACCTGACCGTGCCCGACATCCGCCAAGACATCCTAGACGAGGCAACCAAGCGCGTCGAATCCTATGCACGCGACTTCCGGCGCGGTCTGCTCACCGAAGACGAACGCTACCAAAAAACCATCGAAGCCTGGACCCAAGCAAAATCCGACGTCGGCGACGCACTGAAGACCGAGATGGACCCCTACGGGCCGATCGCAGTCATGGCGCTCTCCGGCTCGACCAAAGGCGGCTTCGGCCCCATCACCCAGCTTGCCGGGATGCGCGGCCTCATGGCCGACCCCTCCGGACGCATCATCGACCTCCCCATCCAGAGCCACTTCCGTATGGGGCTGTCGGCGCTCGAATATTTCATCAGCACACACGGCGCGCGCAAAGGTCTTGCCGATACCGCGCTACGCACCGCCGACGCCGGTTACCTGACACGCCGCCTGGTCGATGTGGCACAAGATGTGATCGTCAACCGGCTCGACTGCGGCACCGAGCGCGGCATGTGGGTCGCCAACCCCGCATATCCGGGCCAGGAGAACCTATCGGTGGCCGGCCAAACGCTCTCCGAACGCATCGTGGGGCGCTGCGCCGCATCGCCCGTGATCGACCCCGAAACCGGGGAGGTCATCGTCGAACGCAACGGCGAGATCGACGCAGTGAAGGCCGAGCAGATCGAGAAAGCCCTGGTCAAAGAAGTTCACGTGCGCTCGCCAATGACATGTGCCCTCGTGCACGGCATCTGCCAACGCTGTTATGGACGCGACCTGGGACGGGGCAAGCTCGTCGAGATCGGCTCGGCAGTCGGCATCATCGCCGCCCAGTCGATCGGCGAGCCGGGCACCCAGCTCACCCTACGCACCTTCCACACCGGCGGCACCGCCGAGCGTTCCGGTGACATCACAACCGGCTTGCCGCGCGTCGAGGAACTGTTCGAAGCGCGCAAACGGCCACGCGGTGAGGCGGTCATGACCGATATCGACGGCATCTTGCGCGTCGAGAAGCTCGAACGGGTGCGCATCGCCCGCGTGACCGATAGCAAGCTCTACCGCGAGGAACACGACCTGCCGGAGGGCTGGGAGATGCAGATCGAGGACGGGGCAGATGTCGCCGAGGGTGACATCTTGGCCAAAGACCCCCACGGCGAGGGCACAATCATCGCCGGGATGTGCGGGCAATGCTACCTCGACGAAGGACAGCTGATCGTGCGCTTCGAGGAGATCGAAGAACGCGAATACGAAATCCCCGCAGCCTCACGCCTGACGCCGGAGATACAACGCGCGCTCGAAACCGACGGCTATGCGCGCGTAAAGTCGGGTGACCAGCTCACCGAGGGCGCGAAGAACCCTCACCGCATCCTGCACATCCTGGGCAACGACGCAACCCAACTCTACCTGCTCGAAGAAGTGCAGCGCGTCTACCGCAGCCAGGGTGTAAACATCGCAGATAAACACTTCGAAGTGATGATCCGCAAGATGCTCTCGCGCGTCCAGATCACCAAGAGCGGCGGCAGCCACCTGCTGCCCGACGAGCTGGTAGACCGGCTCCACCTGATTACGATCAACGAACGTCTGATCGAACAGGGTCTAGAACCTGCCGCCGGCACCCCGGTACTGCTGGGC
>CAZJBO010000063.1:2620-10614 GCA_964544075.1 uncultured Anaerolineae bacterium | reverse complement strand
GATGGCGACACGTTGTTGTTGGCCGCCCGAAAGCTGCTGCGGGTAGCTATCGGCTTTCTCCGGGATGCCGACCTTCTCCAGCTGACGGCGGGCGATCTGTTCGGCCTCTTGCTTATCGATTTTGCGCACCACGCGCAGCGCCAGCATGATGTTCTCCAGCGCGGTGTAGTTTGGGAAGAGGTTAAACAGCTGGAACACCATACCGATTTCTGTGCGCACTTGGTTGATGTCGGTTTTCTTGTGCGTCAGGTGCATCCCATCAACCCAAATATCCCCACTGTCGGTTTGTTCCAATTGGTTGATGCAGCGCAGCAATGTCGATTTGCCCGAACCGCTCGGCCCGATGATTACCACCACCTCAGCCGGCTTCACACGCAAGCTGACGTTCCTGACAGCATCAACGGCCCCAAACGATTTGCTGATATCCTCCAACACGATAATGTTTTCATCAATCACAGATGCGTCGATACCGGCGGGCAAAGTGGCTGAGTCGGTCATGGTCACAAATCTCCATAGTTATGCTGACGCGCGGGTTAAGTCTGCGGCGGCTTTGTCGCCGGGCACCCGCTAAGAGTATACTTTGCGGCAAGAGGAAGGCCAAATAGAATATGCGCAAAGAACGCAAAACGCGGCGATACAGTGCACTGCATCGCCGCGTCCCGGTTCTACGCTAACGCGCTTATGCGTCGGCGCCCGTCTTTGCCTTGACCAGTGCCACCACGTCCGGGAAGTCGATGCCGAGTGTCTGTATCTTTTCGAGCGTTGGGATGCCGTTCTTGTCCCAGCCGCGCCGCTTGTACACAGCATCCACAAGCGTTTCATACCGCGCCTCACGGTAAGCGCGGAGCTTCGCCAGCTTTTCCTCTGTGCTCATGCCGTCGGGGTTGATGCCGACATCTTCGCGCAGCTGCACATCATAGCGCTCCTCGGCGCGCGATTCGTATTCCGCCACCGTGACCGGACCCATCGCGCGGTAGGGTGGATAGTCATGCTCGCGGGTGCCAAAGCCGAGCTTGAGCGCCAAGAGACGCTGGAAATTATATACGCGCTCAGATTGTGCGATCAGGTCTGCCGGTGTGGTCGGCTTGCCTGAAAGCCCTTCATAGAGCCAGGTATAGTTTTCGACGTGCTCCGGCACTTTATTGGGTTCGGAGGTTTTGTTATTGTTTGCGGGCGTTACGTCATTCCAGGGGAGCTTGCACAGCCCGTGGAGGCTAAACCAGGTGCGCCACATCGGGAAGTAGTGGAGCGCTTCGGCCTTATCCTCAAAGGTTGGGAGCTGCTCGTTCACCATATCCATGAAGATCAACCATGCCTCGTCGTGCTGCGCGCCCTTTAGGGCCAAGCCGAAGCCGCCTTGCTGCGCCAACGATTCCTTGGTCACATACTCCGAGACCTCCATGCCTTTCACTTCCATACCGATGTCTTGCATAAAGCCGGGGTCGGCGCCGTACTGCTCGACGAACAGGTGCTTCATATAACGCACGCCCTGCCCCACAACCCAGCCGAAGCCCTCGCCACGCGCTATCTGGTGGAGCAGTTCGAGCGCAGCCTCGGCATTGCCCCAGTTGAGCGCCAGCCCGCCGGTTATCTCATCGTTGATGACGCCTTCTTCGTAACACTCCATCACGAAGGCCACCGAATTTGCAAACGAGATGGTATCGATGCCGTAGGTATCGCAGTAGAAGTTCATCTCGGCGACCGCCAACGGATCGAAGACACCGATGTTCGACCCCTCACCGGCGATGGTCTCATACTCCGGCCCATCGACCAACACGCTCTCTCCTTTATAAGGGCCGGTTTTTAGCTTGAAGTCGTCGATGCCGTGCGCACATGCGAGCGTGCATCCGTACCAACAACCGTCGGGGATGCCGGAGGTATACATCTTCTCCCATACCGATACGTCGAGATTAGCGGCTTTGGGGTGCGTCCCATAGCGATAGTTGTGCACAGGCAGCAGGTCGAAAGAGTTCATAATCGGCGGGAGGTGCCCGGTGCCGACCACGGCCATACGGTTCTGTACGGGGTCGAGTTCCTTAATCTCGCGGTTGATGCGCTTCCCGGCCTTGCGGATAAGTTCCATGTTGGCCGGATGATTGCTATCCCCCCGCATCTTGCTATAGCGCACCACCAGGGCCTTGATATGCTTGTGCCGGAACACCCGGCCCGACCCGCCGCGCCCGGCCTGCTTCACCCGCACCGCCTTGCGGCGTATGTCGTACCAACTGATGTTTAGCCCGGCATAGCGTGAGTGTTCGGCGCCCTTCCCTGCCGAGACGACCGAGACGCTCCGTCGGTCCTTCTCGCCACGGGAATACATCTCGGTGAGCTGGGGGCCAACGCGGTATGAGTCGATTTCTTCGAGCGGCGCTTCCTCGATGGTGATGCGCCCGGTGTCGCCGTCTATCACGATGATGACGTCCTTCTCGGCGATGCCCTGAATCTCCATCGCATCCCAGCCCGAAAACTTCAGATAGGGGCCATAATAGCCGCCGGAGTTGCTATCTATCACAGAGCCGGTGAGCGGCGAAACCGTGGCGACGGTGGCCTTGCCTGAGCCTGGGTAAGAGGTTATGCCCCCAATCGGGCCGCCGGCAATGACTATCGCGTTTTCGGGGCTATCCCATTTCGTATCGCTTGTGACGGCGTTCCACAACAGCCACATGCAGAACCCGCGCCCACCGGTGAAGACATCCTTCATCTGCTGGGTGACGGGCTTAGCAGTGATTGTGTTGGTGGAAAGGTCGATGTGCAAGGTCTGGTTCGCATAGCCCCGCTCTACCGTCGGAACTTCGTAATTGAACTCGGCCAGCACCTTGTGTGCTTGCTTGAGCTGCTCGATCGTTAATGTGGTCATGTGAGATTTTCTCCCGAATTCTCCCGAAAATGTCATTTTCATGCCCCATCATACCCGATGTTTGGGCATATGTCAGCCATCCCACGAAGCCTAAATACCGGTGGCGGAACCCTCAGGCCCTGCTTTGCCCTCGCCAAGTTTTGACGCGCGTGGTCCCCTGTGTTATTCTGCATAGGCTTGCGCGCGTTAGGCGCAGGTTTTTGTTCGGTTTGTCTTGGTTGGTATTTGGGAAGGAACGGCAATGTCAATGAATAAGAGACCAATGCGCATTGCAATAGGCATCTTGATCTGCGCCGTACTCGTGATGTCGGCTTGCACCCCTCAATCCTCGATCTCTCCAGAACGCCAGACACCCGATAAAGGCGATGTGATTGTGTTCGTCAGCGTACCGTTGAGCGGTTTCATGGCGAACGGCGGACAGACCGTCTTGGGCGGTGTGCGTCTGGCAGCAGACGAGATCAACCGCGCCGGCGGCTTGCTTGGCTATAGAGTGGTGGTCGAAGGCCTGGACGACGAGGCCGACTCTGACCGTGCGTTGGCGCTTGCCGACGAGATCGCGGCGCGCGCAAATGGCAGCGAACAGGTCATCGGCGTCATCGGACACCTAAACAGCGGCCAGACCGAGGCCGCACTCCCGATCTATGATATGCTCGACCTTGTGGTCATCACGCCCACCTCTAGCCTGGAGAGCCTGACGGCGCAGGACTACCGGCGCTTCTTCCGCGTGCTCGCCAGCGACCGGGTGCAGGCAGAAGTGGACGCACGCTACCTCGTCGAAGAGCTGGGCGCGACCAACGTTGCGGTTATCCATAACGACGAATCATACGGCGTAGACCTGGCCGTATCGATCGCACAACAGGTCGAGGCGTTGGGCGGCACAGTCGCGATGACCCGCCAGATCGCCATCGGCCCGCCCGACCTTGCAGGCACGCCGGGGACAGGCAACGCCATCTATTACCCAGAGCTGATGGCAGAGGTTGCGGCCAGCGGCGCCGACGCGATCTTCTATGCCGGTTACGAGATCGAGTGTCCCTATCTGCGCTACGATCTGCGCGAGGTCGGCTTGGACGGCCTACCCTTCCTGGCATCAGACGGCTGCTTCCTTGCCGCCACCATCGACGAATCGGATGGCGCCGCCGAGGGGATGTATGTCAGCGCGTTTGGACCCAGCCCCTCCTCCGAAACCGTCGGGCATGATTGGATCGCGGGATACCAAGCGGTCGAGTATCGCAACCCCGATACATACAGCATCAACGGTTATGTGGCGATGCAGGTGCTGGCCGAAGGCGTGCGACGGGCCGGTACCTTCGGCTCTGATGCTGTGGCCGACGCCATCCGTGGCCTGGATATCGAGACCCTGATCGGGCAGGTGCAATACCAGGAGAGCGGTGATCTGACCGCCCCGACTGTGTTTATCTACGAAGTAGAAGGAGGCGAATTCAAACAGGTTTTCCCCCATTAAAATGAAGAGAGCATAGACAATAACGCAAACCGACGCGCATAAATTAACTTTTTACTGATTTTTCCTCATCACTTCATAAGAAAAGTGGCCGGAAAGCGCGCCGAGGGGCCGGAAAAACGCAAATTCTAAGGTTCCTTTAAGGTTTGTTGTACAAATATGTGTTAATATAAAGTCTGGATTTATACCAGTACTTTAATCCTATTCGGAGGGTTTTCTTTTCTCATGAAAGTCATTTTGACCAAAGATGTCTATAAGCATGGCGTCGCCGGCGAAGTCGTAACCGTCGCCGATGGCTTTGCACGCAATTATCTGATCCCGCAAGGCCTGGCGGCCAAAGCCACACAAGGCGCATTGAAACAAGCCGGCAAGCTGCGCGAGGCCGCCGCTGCACGCCGGGCACTCGTCTATAATGAGATGAAAGGTATCGCCGAACAGGTCGAAGGCGTCGAGCTGTTCTTTGCAGTCAAGGCCGGGGCCACCGGCAAGCTCTATGGTTCGATAACGATGGGTGATGTCGCCGAAGCCTTGAACGAGAAGCTCGGCCTTGAGATCGACCGCCGCCGCATCGGGAACGGGCAAAGCCTACGTGAACTCGGCAAGCATTCCGTCGCCGTACGCCTCGGTGCCGACCTGACCCCTAAGGTAAACGTGATCGTCCACCGCGAAGGTGAATCACCGGAAGACCTAAAGGCAGCTGTGGACGCCACAGAGGAGACCACCGCCCCGGTTGCGGAACCCGTCGCCGTTGAAGAAGCATCTTCACCAGAAACCGCAGAAACTGAAGAAGAAACCGAGGAGTAAGCCGTTTTGGTATCGCCCACCCCCAGCGATTTCGATGACCGTGAACTAGTTATCCGATACGTGATCTCGTACATGGTTTGTGATATGTGTGGTAGTGCATACCGTCTGGAAAATGTGCAGCTCATCGAAGAAGGCGATAACGCCTGGGCGATGGTTGTATATTGTACGCATTGCAAGACCGAAAGCCTGGTCCTGGCGATCGCGAGTCCCTTAGACGAGGCAGAAATGCCGGGCGAAGCCTTCCTTAACGGGCCGGGGAACTCGGCGCTGATGCCCCTAACTATGGGCGACGTGCGCGATTGGGCGGCTTTCTTGGCCGGTTTCCACGGTGATATGAAAGACTTGTTGCAAGCGACAGGCTACTAACCCGTAGCCGGTCGCTTGTTAAGTTGACGGCAGCATTGTCGTGAGGCATAGAAGTAATTATGGAAGTTGAAATACTCGGCAGCGAGCTACGCGCTTCCCGACTGCAAAAAGAACTCACGCTCGAAGAGGTCGAGCAAGAGCTGCGCATTCGGGCTAAGTTCCTGAGAGCCATCGAAGCCGGTGATTACAGCCTGCTTCCCTCACAGGTCCAAGCACGCGGATTCTTGCGTAACTATGCGATCTTCTTGGGCCAAGATGCCGGCACGATCCTTGCCCGCTACGAACAAGCAATGGGCCAGCTCGACCGGCAAGGATCAAACGGCCACCTGCCCCAACCCGCACCTGTCGTCATCGCCAAACCTGCCGAGACCAACTATCCAGGCGACGATGAACAAACCCATGCTGCCGAAGGCGTATACCATAACGCGACCAAACCCAAGCGCCGCAGTCCGGTCTTCTCGTCAAGCGTCTTTGTGGTGGGCGTGGTCGCCGTAATCGTCATCGCGGCGATGGCGCTGGGCGGCGTACGCTTTGTTGAGGCGCTCATCGCTGCCGACCGCAATATCGAAGGGGACGGAGTCGAATCCTTTATCGACAGCGTGTTGGGCGGCCAACCCACCGTAACCCCCAGCGCAACCTTTGTCGCCGTGCCCACCGCTACGCCGGGAGGCATCGAGATATCAGCCGCGCGTATGTCCGACAGCGTCATCGTGGTCTTCGACGTAACCCGACGCACTTGGGTGCGCGTGACCGTGGACGGGGTGGTCCACTTCGAAGGCATCGTCAAACCCGGCGAACGCTACCAATACCAGGGCAGTGAGAGTATTAATGTGCGCGCCGGCAATGGCGCCGGGCTGGACGCAAACGTCAACGGAGAGGCCGTGGGCCTTTTGGGTGGACGCGGCGAGCTGATCGATGTGACGCTCACCCGCGCGGGCGTGGAGACTGCCGCGACAACGCCCTGACCGACGCGCTCTAGCCGGTAAGTGGAATGGTTATTTTTACCGGGGCTTTGCCCCCGTCCTGGCAGGGCTAAGTCCCTGTACCCAAACCAACAAGACGCCGAAGTCTCAGCGGATGCTGGGGCTTTTTTTATAAGGACCTTACATTGCCACCAAAGCAAACCTTCTACCTGCTTAGCTTGGGCTGCGCCAAGAACACGGTCGACTCGGACGGTATGGGCCAGCTGCTCGGCGCGGCAGGCTTCGTCGGGACCGGCGCGCCCGAAGCCGCCGCTCTGCTTATCGTCAACACGTGCGGCTTCATCGAGGCCGCACGCCGCGAATCTATCGCCGAGCTGCGCAGCCTGGCCGCCGCCAAACGTCCCGGCCAACTGCTCATCGCCGCAGGCTGTCTTGCACAACGCTATGGCAGCACGTTGGCCGAGACGGTCCCCGGTCTTGACGGCATAATAGGGACACGGCGCTGGATGGATATTGTCGATCTGGTACAGCGGCTCGGCGCGCAGCGCGAACCACGCCCACTCTATCACCTGCCCGCCGAGGCGGTCAGCGTGGGCCGGGATACGCGCGGCGCGATGCAGATCAGCGTGCAGGGCGCAAGCGCTTACCTCAAGATCGCCGACGGCTGCCGCCGCCCCTGTGCCTTCTGCGCCATCCCTGCCATCAAGGGCACGATGGTCAGCCGCCCACCGGAGACCATCGTCAGGGAAGCGCAATACCTCCAGGCACAGGGTGTGCAAGAGCTTGTGTTGATCGCCCAAGACACCACCGATTACGGTCACGACCTTGATATGCAAGACGGGTTGGCAACGCTGCTCGAAATGCTTGTCGGTGCCGTGCCCACACTGCCCTGGCTGCGGGTGATGTATGCTTATCCGGGCTATGTAACCGGGCGGCTCATCGATGTTATGGCGGCACATCCGCAGATTTTGCCCTATATTGACATCCCCTTGCAGCACGCCAACCCTGCCGTGCTCAGGCGAATGCACCGCCCGGCGCACCCGGCAGCGGTGTTGCGCACCATCGAGCGGCTGCGCCGTGCGATGCCCGGCGTGGCGCTGCGCACGACCTTCATTGTCGGTTATCCCGGCGAAACCGACGCCGAGTTCGCGGAACTGCTCGACTTCGTGCGCGCGGTCGAGTTTGACCGGGTGGGCGCGTTCACCTATTCGCGTGAGGCCGGCACACCTTCCGCCGATCTGCCGGGACAGCTGCCCGAAGCACTTAAGACGGCGCGTCTTGAGGCCTTGATGGAATTGCAGCAGGGTATTAGCTTGGCGCGTAACCAGGCATTGGTTGGGCAAGTGCTCGATGTGTTGATCGAGGGGCAAGGTGACGTCACCGACACAGAGGGCAACCCAAGCGCTCAGGTGGTCAGCGTGGGGCGCTCATACCGTGACGCGCCGGAGATTGACGGGATGGTTTTTGTCGAAGGCAGGTTGGCGCTGGGGCAGATTGTGCCGGTCCGGATCGGCGCCGCGATGGTGTACGATCTGCTGGGGGAGGTGGATTCCCCTGGTGGCCCCTGTGAATCCTTGTAGTCCAG
>CAZJBO010000063.1:0-2610 GCA_964544075.1 uncultured Anaerolineae bacterium | reverse complement strand
CGGCAGCTTGGACACGCCACTAAGATGAGCAAATGAGACCAAAGTCAGCACAGCTTCTTTGCCAACCGCCACGGCTTTTTATCCCTCTGGCGAATCATCACCGGCAGCTATGCGTGCATCAAACCACTCTCCGTATGTTGTACCATTATCTAAACGCCAGTAAATGCGTCCATTCGTACTTTGACCGCGTATAATTGCTGCAGCAGCGCTTGGACTGTTAAACGGGACGTCTTCAACAAACGAAAGTATATCACCATCGCGAACCAAACTGTTTGTACGAATAAGGCGATCCTTAAGTGATTTGTATGATCGACTTTGGTTTCGAGCCAGGGCTTGTGATCCTTTAAGAACTACGAACTCTCCACCGATCTGTTGTGCATTTGCTACGACCTTGATACGCGCCCTCTGCTCTTTCGTGCTGAGGGTAAATACGGGCGATTCATCAAGAGCATCTAGCTGCTGCACACCATGTATCGTTACAGAACGAACAGGAAGAGGCAAAGCGAAATTTAACCCCAATACGGGCAATAGCATTTGCAAATGTTCAAGAAACACCTCCATTTCATCCCGATCAGCTGCCGGCAGTGGTGGAAGATCAGGTCGGGTACCATTGCTAACTGTCGCACGTCTAGTCTGATGTGCAATTTCAATTAGACGGCTTTCCAGGTAACGGATGTGTCCCTTTGTTAAATTTTCGTCTGTACTGGTAATAATAGTTATTGTATCAAAAAATACCTTATCATCATCTTTCTCATGTGTTTTCAGTCGCGCCAACACATTTTCGCTTTCCCCAATATAGACTGCCCGTGCACTTGCGTCATCAGGATCAGTACCGGTCAATGCATACACACCTGGTCGTTTTATATCGGAATCCAATGCCAAATCATCCAGTTTGGTACGCGGCGCATGAGTGACAAGCCCAACCCAGTTGCCGATTTGCCCTTTTATAATTCCACTTGGTATTCCTTCAACCAGATGCAGCGTGATTTTCCGACCTCTAACCATATTTTGAAACCCCTCTTTTTTGGGAGAAGCTCGTTTAACTGCTTGGCTTTGCCAAGTCGTTCGTAGTTTGACCCTTCCCCGTTTTGACAGACTCTCACATTGTCCAGAGCATACGCAGCTTCAAAGTCGCGCCTGCCTCGGCGATGGTTGTGAGCGTCTAGTCGTCTACCTCAACATAGTAACTCGTGTTGTCGCCTTCGGCAATCCAGCCAGTGAGTCCATCGTAAACGACTTCATACCAATATAGCCATCAACACAAATCGACCCAGACTGGTATAACATCGCGCCAGGCGCACCGACAAGCAATATCGGCGATTGCTCGTCCGAGCACTACTAAACGCCGGTCTTGAAAACACGGCAACATTGTTGTCAACTCGCAACACCTGCGCTATACTTCTTAGCGCATTGGGGGATAGTTTAATCGGCAGAACAGTTGACTCTGGATTTTTGGTCCAGTATGACTCCCAAAATTATAACAGTTTTCTTGCGGGGCTGTACTTATCGTGCGGCTTTTTTAATTCCTCAAACGCAAAGACAGCATAATACTCTTTGGTCATAGCAGGGTCCTTGTGACCTAACAGATCAGCTAACGTAAACTGGTCCCCTCCACTCAATATATACTCTTTAGCAAACGCATGACGGAATGCATGGGGATTTACCGGTCCCTCACATCCTCCCCTTGCTCCCCTGCGCTTAAGCATTGTCCGGAGGCCATCATATTGCAATGCACCACCACCATTCCCTAAGCCCACAAAAACCGCGTCTGAGGGTTCGTCTTTAGGGCGTACAGCAAGCCACGCTTTCAGCACGTCTACTGTCTCCGGCAAAATGGGACTGTATCGGAAACCGTCCTTTTCTCTAACCAGCACCGCCCGGCGGTCAAAGTCGACATCGCTCAGCGTTAAGCCAAGCAATCCGCCAACCCTACATCCTGTGTCATACAAGAGCCAAATAATCGCCCGGTCACGAACGCCGGAGGCGTCATCGTCACACGTCGCAAGCAAACGTTGAACATCCGAAAGGCTGATTGTTCGCGGCATTTGTCGTCTCCGTTTCGGGACCTTCACGTGAGCTGGAGATGTTTCGATAAGTTCTTCCTCGACAGCCCAATTAAAAAAACGCCGTAAAGCACGTACAAAACCTCGTACAGATTCCGGCTGTAATCCTCGTGATTTTTGTGCGTGGAGAAAAGACTTTATGTCAGCTCTCGTTACAGCTTCCAATGCGCCTGGCTGTATCCGTACAAACGCACCTATCATTTTTCGATACCACACGACTGTAGCCGGGCTAAGGTCGTTAAATTCGCAGTCAACAATGAATTGGTCTAAAGCGTTGGCTAGATTCATCATCACCTCTCTCTAGAAGCGATTTTGCGACAAACAGCGGAGGCTTTCGCGCGCTCACCAGAGGTTGTTTGTCGCAAAATCGCTCACTCGCGCCGCTCGTATTCTTCCACTTCTCTCAACATCTGCTCATACGTCATAGGAGGGCGCGATAGTTCATTGTATTTACCTTTGATGACGCGCGTAGCGTCATGAGAGTGGTTTATGGTGGGTTGTGGTTGGTTGGGTTTGGTTGGGTGCGTTGGTTTACGCTCTGGAGGGG
>CAZJBO010000062.1:0-10696 GCA_964544075.1 uncultured Anaerolineae bacterium | reverse complement strand
CGTGCGCTACGCTTCGCTTGCGTTGGCCGCATGGGAACGCGCAGAGGCCCGCACCCCGGCCCGCATCGCCCGCCTGGCTGCGGGCACGGAATGGGATGAGGCATCGCTTGTCGCCGCCCCCGAACTGCCGTTGCCTTTGTTCTGCACGGTCGGTGCACAGGTGAGCGGCGCGCTCGACCGGGAGCGGGACTATCATAAGATGCTGGGCCTGCAAGATGCGGCAGAGCATCTGGATAGAGAGATCACAGGGCTTAGGGTCCACAAAAGCCGCCACATCCCCCCTTTCGTGCGGGTCGCCGAGATGTGGCGCGACACGCTGCGCGCCGAAGCCGAGGCAATGCGCGCACGTCAGAGGCTTGGGGGCGGGGACGTGTTGAACCCCTATCTGGCCGGACAGTCCACCGGCGCCGATAGCAGCATCCCGTTTAAAGGGCGCAAGGATTTATTCATGGCGCTAGAGCAGGCGCTCATCCGCGAGACAGGACGCCTACCTACCCTCGTCTTGCACGGCCAAAGGCGCACCGGTAAGACCTCGGTGCTGCTGCGCTTACCTCACCGCTTGGGCACGCACATCGTGCCGGTGTTCGTCGATATGCAGGGCAGCGGCGCCATCGAGAGCAACGCCGCGTTGGTGTATTACCTCAGCAAAACCATCGCCAACGACGCCGCGAAGACCCGCGACCTTGCTTTGCCTGCGCCGCCTTCGCTAGATGAGTTCGTCGCGCTCCCCATGACGTGCTTCCGTGATTGGCTGGAACAGGTAGAGACCGCGCTCGACGAGCGCGTGCTCATGCTCAACTTGGATGAATTCGAGAACATCGAGAATGGGATCACCAACGGATGGCTCGACACCCAGGTGCTGGATATGCTGCGCAATCTGATACAACATCACAGCAAGCTGATGCTGCTGTTCTGCGGCGTGCATCAATTTGACGAGCTGTCGCCGTATTGGAACGATTATTTGATTAACACGCGCCTGCTGCACGTCGGCTATCTTGACGACGCATCCGCGCGCGAACTCATCACATTGCCGGTAGAAGACTTCCCACCGGACTATTACGCGCCCGATGCAGTAGACGCGATTATGGACTTAACGCGCGGGCAGCCTTTCCTGGTTCAGTTGGTGTGCGAGACTCTGGTCAACCGGCTCAATGATGAGGCACGGCGTGGCGCAACCGTGCAAGACGTACAAAAGGTTGTTGAGGCCGTGTTGGAGAAGGGCACTACACCATACTTCTCCCACCTGTGGGATGAATGCACAACCGACGAACGCGCGGTGCTTTCCAAGATTGCGGCAGCGGGTGGTGCGCCGCTCCCGCTCGATGCAGCGCCTGACGTCATAGCGCGTCTTGTGCGCCGCGAGCTAATCGAGCCGGTCGATGATGCGTATCGTTTCCAGATCGAATTGCTGCGGCTCTGGGTATGCTGGAAGGTGCAGACAGGCTTAAGTTAACCGGTGCGTCGCAGATAGCAAACTCCCCGGCAGTGCAAAGTCTGCCGGGGAGTTTTGTCATTGGGGATGTCGGCGTGTTGCCATGCACTCCCTAGTGTGTCAGTCGATGTACTGGTTGAGGCGCTTCACCTCGTTGCCGTCCGCGTCGTAGATCACGACTTCGAGCGGCATCTGTCCCGGCAGCGAGTGTGTGGCGCAGGAGAGACAGGGGTCATAGGAACGGAACGCCATCTCGATTTTGTTGAGCAGGCCATCGGTGATGACCTCGCCCTTCTTGATGAGCGCGTGTGCCGCCTGCTGGATCGACATGGTGATGGGCGCGTTGTTGTTCGTGGTGCCCACGATGAGGTTGACCTCGGTGAGGATGCCGTTTTCGTCGGTCTTGTAGTGGTGTGTGAGCGTGCCGCGTGGCGCTTCGACTATGCCGATGCCCTCGGTGGGTTTCTCGGTGGGGATGTTGCGCACCTTCGGGTTGGTGATCTCCGGGTCTTTTGCCAGCTCCAGCATCCTTTCGGCAGAGTAAAGCAGTTCGACCAGGCGCGCCCAGTGGGTCGCCAGGGTGTGGTGTACCGGCTTGCCGCCCAGAGTAGCATAGAGCTTCTCATAGGCTTCTTGTGCCAGCGGGGTTGCCATGCCGTCGGATGCGTTGAGGCGGCTTAGGGGGGTGGCGCAATAAACGCCGCTGTCCATGCCGCCCACGAAGCCCTTCCAACCCTTTGCCTTTAGGTATGGGAACTTGAGGTAGCTAAACGGCTCGACGTGTTCGGCGATGTGGTCGGTGTATTCGTGCTCGCCATACTTGCACACTTCCCCGCCTTCGGGGTCTACTACGCGCACCTTGCCGTCGTAGAAGTTGGTCTGGTTGTTCTTATCTACCAAGCCCATGTAGTGCATGGGTGTGGTGTATGCGCCGCCGACGATCAGGTCTACGTAGGCCTGGTTCTTTAGCACAATGTCGTCAAAGAGCTGGAGGCTGAACTGCGCGAAGGCTACGTTCTCCTCTGCGATCTTGACGATCTCATCGCGCATCTCCTCGGTCATCGCCACGCTCCAGCCGCCGGGCAAGCCGGCTGCCGGGTGGATGGCGCGCCCGCCCAACATCTTGATGACGTGGTGGTTGCGCTTGCGGCAGTTGATGACGGCCAGACCTGCTTCCATGCCGGCCTTTGCGATAACGCCCAAGACGTTGCGCTCTCCGGCGGGGGCGTCTGGGCCGACTACGAAGTCGGGGCCGCCCAGGGCATAGAAGTGTGTGGTGTGGTCGGTGCAGTAGAACGCCATATAGAACAGTTCGCGTATCTTGTGCGCCGCCGGGGGTGCTTCGACGTGGAAGAGGTCATCCAGCGCCTTTGTCGCCGCCATATGGTGTGCTTCGGGGCACACGCCACAGATGCGCTGCGTGATGCGGGGCATCTCTTCGGCGGGGCGGCCCAAGCTAAAGACCTCGAAGCCGCGCAGTTCTGGGACCTGGAAGTAGCAGTTTGCGAGGCTACCCTCGTCGTCGAGGAAGAGGGTAATCTTGCCGTGTCCCTCTAGGCGGGTGATGGGATCAATGGTGATTTTTTGCATGAGTCTTTCCTCTCCCTAGGTGTGATCGACGTCGGTGCGGTGCAGCATCGAGTGGGCCAGGCTGAAGCGATAGAAGTAGCCGGCGGGGTCGGGAAGGGTGTCGAGGATGGCGTTTACTTCTGCTTCGGTGTTGGCGTCCAGCGCCGAAGCGATGCCGGAGATCAGCCGTGCGCCGATGTCTTCCACGCCTTCGTTGGGGCCATAGCAGCCCCGGCAGCCCATGTTCACGCTGGGGCAGAGCGCGCCGCACCCACCGCGCGTGGCGATACCGGCGCAGAACAGACCTTGTTCGAGCAAGCAGATGTCGGGGTCGGGGATGATCTCGTAAGGGCGGTAGAATCGGCTGATTTTCTTCTCGCCCTTTGTGCGTCCGCATTCATCACAAACTGTGCTGGTCTTACCGATGACCGAACCGCGCGGCGGCAGGTTGCCCTCGGCGATGGCGGTCACGGCGGCCAAAGTCCACTCGACTTCCGGCGGGCAGCCGGGCAGGTAGTAATCTACCGTCACGACTTGGTCTAGGGGCTTGACTGTATTCCAGAACTTCGGCAGATGGGCTTCGCCTTCGGGGAAGGCCCATCCGGGGGTGGGTTCGACGCCGTCGGGGTTATCGGTGCTGGGCGAATCGTGGTAGATGTATTTAAACATCGCCTCGCGGCTGGTGAAGTTCGCCAGGCCGGGGATGCCGCCTTCTGCCGAGCATGAGCCGTAGGCGACCATCACTTGCGATTTGCGGCGCAAGAGGTGTGCGACCTCGGCGTTCTCGTCGTTACGGATCGCCCCGTTGAACAGGGTGGCGGTGATCTCGCCGTCGGCGAGCGCTTCGACATCCTTGATCTTGAAGTCCATTGCACAAGGCCAGAGCACGATGTCGAAAAGATCGGCTACGTCGATGATTTTCTCGTGCACCGCCAGCGTAGCGATATCGCAGCCCCCACACGCGGAGGCCCAGTAGATGGCAAGTTTGGGTTTACTCATTCTCTAAGCTCCTTCGTGGTGCGCGCCGGCTGCAACCGCCAGGTCGTCACTATCTAAAAGGTTCCGTTTCCAGTTCAGGGGGCCGAGTGCGCGGATTTCCTCGGTTGCTTTGCGCACGATCGCGGCGAACTGCACGCCCTCTGAGGCCGATGCCCAGTGCAACTGCACTCGTTCGTCTTCGACGCCGAGTTGTTTCAGGGTGCGCTTGAGCAGGTTTACGCGGCGGATGGCTTTGTAGTTGCCTTCGGCATAGTGGCATTCGCCGGGGTGACACCCCAGGATGAGAACGCCGTCTGCGCCGCTGCGTAGCGCGTGCAGCACAAAGGCGGGGTCGAGCCGGCCCGTGCACATGATGCGGATATCGCGTAGGTTGGCGGGATAGTTGAGCCGCGAGATGCCGGCGAGGTCGGCGGCGCGATATGAACACCAGTTGCACAGGAAGCCCACAATGACCGGATCGAAGTCTTTGCCGTTGTTACTCATCGTTTTTCTCCTGTGCTTTACGCGGGCACAACTTCGGCGGCGCGTTTGCCCAAGTCGAGCAATACGCCGTCGATTTGCGAGATGATTTGGTCGTATTTGAAGTGTGCGCCGCTGATTACCTGGCTTGGACAGGCGGCGACGCATGTGCCACAGCCTTTACAGAGCGCCGGGTTGACGCGCGAGACCATTAGGTCTTCGATGTAGTCGATGGCGTTGTACGGGCACATGTTGTTGCAGATGCGGCAGCCGGAGCAGTTTTCCTCGTCGATGGAGGCGCGCACCGGTTCCAGCTCTACCTGGCCTTTGCTGATGATGCCCAAGATGCGCGCGGCGGCACCGGCGCCCTGGGCAACGCTGGTGGGGATGTCCTTTGGCCCCTGGCACGCGCCGGCGAGGTAGATGCCATCGGTCATGGTTGCCATCGGGTCGAGCTTGGGGTGACGTTCGATGAAGAAGTCGTCGTATGAGCAGCTGATGCCGAACTTGTGGCTTACCTCTGTGGCGTCGTGGCGCGCTTCGATCGCTGCCGAGAGCACGACCATGTCTACCGGGATGCGGCGCTGCTCGCCGATGAGGGTATCCTCGACATGGACAATGAGCTTGCCTTCTTCTTCGGGTTTGCTCGCAGCGCTGCCGACCTTCGCGGCGCGCCCGCGCACAAAGTGTACGCCTTCATCGAGCAGCTTGTGATAGAACTCTTCGTAGCCCTTCGCGGGGGTGCGGATGTCGATGTAGAAGTTATAAACCTCTGCGCCGCTGCGTTCCTTGACCAAGTGGGCGAACTTGAGCGAGTACATGCAGCAGACTGCCGAGCAGTACTCATTGTATTTCTTGTCGCGGCTGCCCACACAGTGGATGATGGCGACGCTCTTGGGTTCGGTTACGCCGTCACGTAGTGTGATCTTGCCCTCGGTGGGGCCGGATGCGTTGACCATGCGTTCGAACTCAAGGCCGGTGAAGACGTTCGGCAGGCGCCCGTAGCCATATTCGGGGATGCGCCGGGCGTCGAACTGGTCATAGCCGGTTGCCAGCACGATGTTGCCAACACGATATGTGACGACTTCGTCTTCTTGCTCGAAGTCGATAGCGTTGGTGGGGCAAACTTTCTCGCAGAGCCGACATTTGCCGTTTCTGTAGTAGGTGCAGTTGTCCATATCGATGACGGGATACTTGGGCACGGCCTGTGGGAAGGGGCGGTATATGGCCTTGCGATAGCCCAGCCCGGCTTCATACACGTCGTCTATGACGTTCTTGGGGCATTTCTCCCAGCATGAGCCGCAGCCTGTGCAGTCTTCGATGACGATCTTGCGCGCCTTCTGGCGCACTGTCACATCGAAGTTGCCTACATAGCCGTCTACCTGTTCGACTTCGCTGTAGGTCAGCATGGTGATGTTGGGGTGATTGCCCACGTCGAACATCTTCGGGCTGAGGATACAGGCCGAGCAGTCGAGGGTGGGGAAGGTTTTATCGAGTTGGGCCATGTGGCCGCCGATGGATGGCTCGCGTTCTACCAAGATCACCGGGTAGCCGGCATCGGCGATTTCGAGCGCGGCCTGGATGCCGGCGATGCCGCCGCCCACAATCATTGTGGTTGGCTCGACCGGGACTTCCATCGCCTCTAGCGGCTCGTGGTATACCACGCGGTGCACCGAGCCGCTGACGAGTGATTTAGCTTTGTTGGTGGCAGCCACCTTATCGTCTGCGTGGACCCATGAGGCGTGTTCGCGGATGTTCGCCATCTCGAAGAGATAGGGGTTGAGGCCGGCGCGTTCACAGGCGCCCCGGAAGGTGCGCTCGTGCATGTGGGGCGAGCAGGCCGCCACCACGACGCGGGTCAGGCCTTTTTCTTTAATATCGTTCTCGATTAGCTCTTGGCCCAAGCTGGAGCACATGAACTTATAATCGCGCGAGATTTCGACGTTCGGCAGATCGGCGGCCCACTTGCTGACATCCTCGACATCTACGGTGCCGGCGATGTTGTGGCCACAGTGACAGATGTATACGCCAACTTTTTCTTCTGGCATGTGTTATCCCTCCTGCGCAAGGCTTGGCATGGGCAGTGCTTTTTTATCGCGCCGCTTCGGTTTCTTGGGTTTTTCGGGTGGTTCGGGAGTGATCTTGGCAAGGGCGGGCTTAGCGCTGACGAGTTCTTTGCCGATAAGCAATTCTTTGGGTGTCAGGCCAAAGGCCAGGCCCATCGCCTGGGTGAAGTAGAGGACGGGGATTTTGTAGTTGGTGCCATAGCGCTTGTTCACGTCGTTTTGATAGGCGTCGAGGTTAAGCTGGCACATGGGGCATACGGTGACGATGGCGTCGGCGCCGTTTTCGGTTGCGCTGCGCAGCAGACGGTACAGCATCCCAAGCGCGGTCTTGTCGCTGATCTGGCTCATGTGTCCGCCGCAGCAATCCGCCTTGAGTGGGAAGTCTACAACCGTTGCGCCGAGGGTGCTCATCAGAGTATCCAGCGTTGTGGGGTATTCGACGTTGTCGAAGCCGGTATCGGGCCGTACGATCAGGCAGCCGTAGTATGGTGCGATGTGCAGGTTGTGCAGGGGCTTCGTGACCGCCTCGGCGACTTTATCGTATCCCACGTCGTTGACTACAACGTCCAGGAGGTGCCGCACCTTGAGGCTGCCCGCGTCGTAGCTGAGCTGCCCTGCCGCGAGCGCCTTATTGACGTTGGCGCCCAATTCGGGGTAGTCGTGCATCTTCTTGTCGGTTTTATACAGGTTGATGTAGCACATACTGCACGGTGCGACAACCTGACTTGCGCCCTCGCCGGCGGCGAGCGCCAAGTTGCGCGCCACCAGCGAGTAGGCCGGCAGCGGGTTTAGCGAGAAGTATTCCGAAGCGCCGCAGCAGTTCCAATCGGTGATCTCGTTGAGCTTGATGCCGAGCACCCTGGCGATGGCATCGGTCGATGCACCGTAGGCGGCGGCGTTCTTTGTGATCGAGCAGCCGGGGTAGTAGCCGTAGTTGGTATCTGTGCCCATCAGTTGCCTCCTGCCGCGATCTGTTTGGCGGCGTTAAGGATGTTTTGCAGTTGGTCGATGTTCTTGATGCGCTCCGGCATGATGCCCATGCGCCCTCTTAGGAACATCCCCATTCCCATACCCATACCCATGCTGACGAGCTTGAGCGGGTTATGGAACAAGAAGTAGCGCGCGGCAAGCCCAACTTCGAATGAGCGCCCATAGCTTTCGACATAACCGATGAAGGTCTCGGAAAAATCGGAGGCTTTGCGCTGTTGCGAGTAGCCATATTCGATGGCCTTTTGTTTGAGCGTGTACATGATGTCGGTGATGGGGATTTCTTGTGGACAGCGGACGGTGCAGTAATAGCAAGATACGCAGTACCACGGTGTATTGCTCGCCAGCACCGCGTCTTTCATATCCGCGTCGAGCATGGCGAAGATGGCACGGGGTGTATGGTCCATGTCTGCTCCAGATGGACACGACCCTCCACACGTACCGCATTGCAGACATGAGATGAGATTTTCACCGCCCGGCGTAGCTTCCATCACTTCATCAAAGAAGCGTTTGGCGCCGTTTGAAGTGTTCATATAGTGCTTGCCTCCCTACTTTTGTTGGCTTGGTAGCGGATGCGAACGATAGAGATTGCGTGGGATATTTTATTGGCATCCCTAGAGGTGACTACTCAGCCGGTTCTGCCTTCGGGCCTAGACCTGACGTTTAAACATCAGGCTAAAAGATGATGTGTCCGCTATCTTTTGTCTGGGGTTTTAATCTCAGGCCGAGCAGTTACCCCTGAAGTAGTATTGTGCCCTTGTAGGGACGAGCCTTACAGATGGCCGCCCCCTCCCTTCTTCCTCCCTACCCTCATAATTGAACCACAAATCGAAAGCATTACTAGTGACAGATGTCATGGACGCACGGGTCGGGTATCCCACTTTAGCGGGCCGGCTAATTTTGGCCCTTTACTAAAATTCAGGCCATAATGGGTGTCGGTTGGGCTATGCGCGTGCGCCAACCGTATCCCGAATCTCAAATGCACGCCGGTTATTAGGATAAACGTTTAATGTCACCCGATTATGCCTTTAATGATTATGGCGAAGCTCTCGACTACCTCTACAGCTTTATCGACTATGAAGTCAAGCGGCACATCCGCTACTCACCCGACGTCATCAGCCTAGACCGCCCTCGCCGTCTCGCGGCTGTGCTCGGCGACCCGTACATGTCTTACCCGACCATCCACATCACCGGGACAAAAGGCAAAGGCTCGACCGGGGCAACCTGCATGACGGTTTGTCAACAAGCCGGGCTGAAGACCGGGCTATATACTTCCCCCCACCTGCAAGACTTCCGCGAGCGTCTGCGTGTCGATGGCGTAATGATCCCTAAAGATATCTTCGTGACGCTGATGCAACAGATTCGACCCGCCGTTGACACCGAACCCGATATTACCTGGTTCGAGTTGATGACCATCCTTGCTTTTATGTACTTCGCACGCGAGCGCGTAGACGTGGCCGTGATCGAAGTGGGGTTGGGCGGGCGGCTGGACGCGACCAACATCATCACCCCGCGCGTCTCGGTCATCACCAGCCTGAGCTATGACCACACCTACCTGCTCGGCAACACGCTTGCCGATATTGCCCGCGAGAAGGCCGGCATCATCAAGCCCGGCGTGCCGGTGGTCAGCGCCCCTCAGCCGCCTGAGGCGTTGGCAGTGCTCGAACAGATCGCCGCCGAGCGTAACGCTCCCCTGACCCTCATCGGGCGCGATTGGACCTACACGCCCGGCACGGCCACCGAATCCGGCCAGACTTTTATCGCCGGGCCGTCCGACGGCCCGCAGCGTGAATATCGCACGCCGCTTCTGGGCGCGCACCAAGTTATCAACAGCACAGTTGCGCTCGCCGCGCTCGACATTGCGGCGCGCAGCGGCCTGGACATCCCGCCCGAAGCGATGCGCGCCGGACTCGCCGAGGTTGACTGGCCGGGACGCTTGGAGATCATCCGGCGTCGCCCCTATGTGGTGCTCGATGCCGCCCACAACGGCGCTTCGGCGCGGCGTCTGCATGACGCCCTACGCGACCTCTTCCCTCACAAGCGTCTGTTCTTGATATACGGCGCGTCGGTCGATAAGGATGTGGCGAGCATGTTCGAGGCATTGCTGCCCTCTGTCGATCACCTCACCCTGACACAGGCAGTCCACCCGCGCGCACACGAGCCGTCCGATCTCGCCGAGATTGCGCATCAAGGCAGCGCAGTGCCGGAGATTGTCTGTATCGCATCGGTGCAAGACGCGCTAGAAAATGCCTTGCGCATGGCCGGACCGGATGATCTAATCTGTGTGACGGGTTCGCTTTTCGTGGTTGGTGATGTGCGTGCGATGTATAATCTTCAGCCATGCCACACAGTACACCTTGATGATGTGCCGGAGGTCTTACCGGCACGCGATTGAGTGTGCATTGTGTGCCTTCCCATAAAAGAGATGCGCGTGATACGACATCTGCGCTCGCACTTGCCGCTTATGAGGAGCTTGTATTAAATGATCGGCCCTGAAGGAAACGACTTTTTCTTTAACATAGGCAACGCCACCCCCGACGATAACGGTCTCATCGAAGCTGCCATCGTACCACTGCGCGATGTCGTCCTCTTCCCGAACATGATCGTCCCGCTCACCCTGCGGCGCGAGCGCGTGATCGCCACCATCGAGATGGCACACCGCGAGAGCAAGACCCTCATCGGGGTTGCCCAGGTTGACCCCGACGCGCTAGACCCACAGCCCGAAGAACTGTTCGGCTTTGGCGTCGAGATCGCCTTTGGCCGGCTGATGCGGATGCCGGATGGGTCGGTTAGCGTGTTGGCGCAAAGCCGACGGCGCGTCGAGATTGTGGAATACGTCAGCAAGCAGCCCTATCTGCGCGCACACGCCCGCCCGCATGAAAACGTGCCTGCCGAACGCACCGAAACCGAAACCCTGGTGCGGGTCACGCTTGATTTGTTCCGGCGCTGCGTAGACCTGAACGACAAGCTCTCGGAAGAAGCGTACATCTACGCGATGAACATCAAGGATTACGGCTGGCTGGCAGATATGATCGCCTCGGTGTTGAGCCTGCCGCTGGAAGATCGCCAAGCTCTGTTGGAGACAACTAAGGTCACAGATCGGCTGCGCCAAGTGAGCTTGATTCTGCGCCAAGAGCTTGAGATGTTAGAGCTTGACCAACGCATCCAAGACCAAGCCGAGCAG
>CAZJBO010000061.1:0-10872 GCA_964544075.1 uncultured Anaerolineae bacterium | reverse complement strand
TGCAAGGTCAGCTGCGAGAACTCGAGGCCAAGCCGGACGACCCCGACGTGATCGCATACCTGCTGGCCGCGCTCGCCGAGGAGACCGCACGCCTCGCCGAGGAGCGCGACCGCTTCGCTACCGAGCTGCAAGACCTACGGCTCCAGCTCGAATCCCTCGGCGTCGAGGACGGCGCGGCAGGCTTGGCGCAGCTGCTCGGCGGCCTTTATGACCAGCGCGTCTACCTGAGCGCTCAACTGAGCCAGGTCATGGCAGAGCGCGACCAGCTCGCCGGTGAGTGTGATGCGCTGCGCGAGGATATGGCCGATTTCGAGGGGCGCGCCGAGCTGAGCGCCCAACTGCAGCGCCTCGCCAACGACCGCGAAGCCCTCAGCATCCAGCGCGACCGGATCGCAAACCAGCTCGAAGATGCCCATGCACGCTTGGCCGTGCTGGAGGCCGAACATAAGCAAAGCGTCGAGCAGCTCGCGCAGCGCGAGGCCGCACTGCAAAAGGCGGTTGCACTTGGCCGGCACCTGGAGCAGCAGCGCCAGGCACTGGACGCGCAAACCCACACCCTCGAAGCCGAAAACCGCGACCTTACCGCGCGTGCGGTTGCGCTCGAAGCCGAGCGCGACCGGCTTTATCTGCGCTTGGCCGGGCGGGAGGAAGAACTCGAAACGCTTAATGTCGAGCTAAAGAGCGTCCAGGCGCTCCGCGACCTGATCGGTGAGCTGAACCGGCAGCGTGCCGGGCTAGAAACCGACCTGAGCGCTGCGCGTTTGCGGATTGAAGAACTCGAAGGCGCGCTCGACCTGGCCCAGACACACCAACAAGAGGCCCAAGCCTCGGTCGAGGCCACGCTTGAGGCGGCTGTGGCAGAGCGTCGTGTCCAGATGGATACAAATATCAAGGTTGTCGCCTCGACTGCACAAGAGCTGCGCACCCCGATGAGTTCAATTATGGGGTATACCGACCTGCTGCTAAGCGAATCGGTGGGCATCTTGGGCGCGATGCAGCGCAACTTCTTACAGCGCGTTAAGGCCAACATCGAGCGCATGGATAATCTGCTCGAAACCCTGGTGCGGCTGACCACATTGGACGTCCACGCGCCCCAACTTCTGCCCGAACCCGTGGATGTGGTAGACGTGATAGAAGACGCCATCACCGGGGCGAGCAATCAGTTCCGCGCGCGGGGCATCACGCTGCGCATGGACCTTGCCGACGCTATGCAGCCGGTCCATGCCGACCGCGACGCGCTCCAACAGATCGTTGCACAGTTGCTTGAGAACGCCTGCCTTGCCTCACCGCTCCAGGGCGAGGTCTTGCTCACCGCCCATCAGCAAGATAGCGCGCTCCCCGGCTTGGATGGAGAGAAGCCGCGTGTACCCAGCCTCTTCGTCTCGGTGACAGACCGGGGCGGCGGGGTGAGCGCGCGAGACCTGGAGCGGGTGTTCCGCCGCAAGTATCGCGCCGAGCATCCCTTGATAGAGGGTTTGGGCGATACCGGTGTCGGCCTGTCGATTGCGAAGACCCTGGTGGAGGCACACCGAGGGCGCATCTGGGTTGAGAGCGTGAAGGGTGAGGGGAATACATTTATGTTCACGATCCCCATCGAAGCCCCGCCGACGCGCGACGACGACGGTGATGATGGTTAGTGAGGTTTACCGGAGGTAGATAGCCATGCAGAGCGGCGGAATCTCAAGGGATGAGGTGTGGGCAGCGGTGGCGGTGCTCGTCATTGTGGGCGGGGCGATGGCGGCGGCTTTACTATTGGCCTATGCTGTGTCGCCGACTGTGTCTGTAACACCCACGGCGCCGCACACGGCTACGCATGTGCCGAGCGAGGCCGCCGTAGATTCCGGCCCCCCGATTATCATCTTGCCCACGCTCACGGCGACGGTCACGCCTCTCCCCGTCACGCCCTCGGCGTCTCCTGTCGCGCCCACGGCGACCGTCGCACCTCCCGCCACTGCAGTTGTCAAGGTATCGGCCACGCCGCCCCCCATCACCAATACCGCCGCCCCGACCGTAACAACATGCGCGCCGCCCTCCGGTTGGGTGCAGGGCTATACGGTCCGGAGCGGCGATACACTCTACACGGTTGGGCTGCGTTATGGTGTTACAGGCGATGCGCTACGTGTCGCAAACTGTCTTGTGGGCGATAGAATCCTCGCGGGGCAGTTGCTTTGGGTGCCCGCCCAGGCGCCGGTGGATACGTCAACGCCGACAGCGCAGCCGACACTGCCGCCCCCCATCGACCCGACGCAAGCGGTCATCGCCGACCCGTGCAGCAATCCGTTGGCAAACATCGCCTCTCCGCGCTATGGTACACGGGTTGACGGGCCGTTCTGGTTGACCGGTACGGCGGACATCCCCAACTTTCTGCGTTACGAGATCGATGTGCGCCGTGATGGTAACAGCACCTGGATGCATTTGGGCAGCGATCGGACGCGGGTGGCCGATGGGCAGTTGGCGCGCGTCAACCCGGCGCGCTTTGGCAGCGGGGCCTTCTGGGTGCGTCTGACGGTTGTGGATAATACGTATAATTATCCGCCGCGCTGTGTGGTGTTGATCTATTTCCCCTAAGCCGCTTGTGTCGGGGCGCGCCGTTACTTTGCCCCCTGCCCCGCGATTGGCGCAAGTTTCTCCAAATCTTAACTCGGCGTCAGTCCCACAGGCCGGGGATCACGGCGCCGCAGTCGGGACAGCGCCCGTCCTGCAAACGATTCTCGCGTAGGTAGAACCCATAGCGGCGGATCAGCGTTGCGTTACAGGCAGGACAGCGCGTATCTTCCCATGCTTGTGTGCGGCCCGGCAGATTGCCGGCATATACATAGCGCAGCCCGGCCTCCAGCCCAATCTCGGCGGCCCGGTTGAGGGTTTCGGGGGGCGTGCGTCCCCGGTCGTGCATCTTGTAGGCGGGATGGAATGCGGTCACGTGCCAGGGGATGTCGGGCGATACCGACGCGATGTATCGGGCCGCATCCCACAGCTCGTCGTTGCTGTCGTTGAAGTCGGGGATGACCAGTGTGACGACTTCGACCCAGAGGCCGCGCGCGTGTGCGCGCTTGATCGTATCCAACACATGGTGCAGCACCCCGCCCATCTGTCGATATTGTTTGTCCTGCATCGTTTTTAGATCGATCTTGTAGCCGTCGAGCCAGGGCGCGAGGTAGTCGAGCACTTCGGGCGTGGCGTGTCCGTTCGAGACGTAGAGCGTGCGCAGACCGGCGGCGCGTGCCGGCTTGAAGATGCTAACCGCCCATTCGCTTGTAATCAACGGCTCGTTGTAGGTGCTGGCAATGCTATCGGCGCCCTGCCGCAGCGCCAGGGCTACGATCTCTTCCGGTGCTATGGGGGTGGGGGCGTGTCCGGCGCGGGCGTCGCGGAGGGTTTGTGCGCTGATCCAGTTCTGACAGAACGCACAGTGCAGGTCGCAGCCCAACATGCCGAAGCTCAGCGCGGTGCTGCCCGGCTGTACGTGATAGAAAGGTTTCTTCTCTACCGGGTCGGCTTGCAGGCCGGCGACGTATCCGGACGGCACGCGCAGCACGCCGTCTGCGTTGAAGCGCACCTGGCAGATGCCGCGCTGTCCGTCTTTGAGCCGACAGCGGTGCGCGCACGCCACGCAGCGGACCGTACCGGCCTCGGCGTCGGCTGCTTCATACAACGCGCCGGGCACGGTGAGGGCGTCGAGGGTTTCTTTCAGTGTCTTCTGGGCCATCTTGGGGCACCTATGCACAAAAGGGTTGATCTTTGCTGATTATAAGGTAGGCGCGGGCGTAAAACCAAACCCACCGCCCGGTTAGGGGCGGTGGGTCGGTGATTGAGGGAAATTGAGGGCCGTACGGTGGATTACTTGGCCGCTTTGACGGTGATCTTGCGCGGCTTGACCGATTCGGCTTTCGGGAGGGTGAGGGTCAGCACGCCGTTGGCGAATTCTGCTGTAACCTTATCCACCTCGACCGGCACGTTGAGCGTCAGGGAGCGCTCGAAGAGGCCATAGCTGCGCTCATGGATCAGGTAGTTGCGGCCTTCGATGTCGCCGAACTTAATCTCGGCCCGGATGGTGAGGCTGTCGCCGTTGATGCTGATATCGACTTCGTCGGGGTCTGCACCGGGGATGGCGGCTTCAATCACGACCGTATCGTCGGTGCTATAGGCATCAATCGGCAGACGGTAACAGGTCTTCCCGTCGTGTGCATAGCTTGTCCGGCGTTCGAACGCGCGGTCTAGTGCCTCGCGCATCTGGATCAGATCACGAATAGGGTTCCATTCTGCTAGTTGGTTCGACATTTTTACATCTCCTTAAAAACTTAGCGGCTCAATCGCAATGCCGTTTGTTTAATCATCTGCACACTATGATAGACGCACTGCGTTAGAGCTGCGTAAGCATTGCATCAGCGCTGCATAAACATTTTATTAGGGTTTCGTTGGCGGTTTGCATATGGGGATGGCGCGCCTTCGGCGTTACAATTTGTGCCATGTGACAAGGCTTAGAGCGCAAGATGGAGCAATAAACATGGCCGATGAGGAGATTTATCGTGCAATCGTCGCCGCACAAGAGGCCGGCGAAGCAGTCGCGCTGGCGACCGTGATCCGCACGCGCGGGGCGGTGCCGCGCCGCGCCGGGAGCCGGATGTTGGTCTACCCGGATGGGCGTATCCTGGGCACGGTGGGCGGCGGCGGCATAGAACAGCGCGCCATCAGCGATGCTCACGCCGCCATCGAGGACGGCCAGACGCGCGTGAATGCGTACAGCCTCGTAGACCCCGACTCCGGCGATGTGGGTATCTGCGGCGGCACTTCCGAGATTTTCATCGAACCGCTGCTGCCCGACCCCATCGTTCTGGTTATCGGCTGCGGGCATGTGGGCAAAGCGGTCGCGGCTCTGGCAAAGTGGGTGGGGTTCCGGGTCGCCGTGAGCGATGACCGCGCCGAGTTCTGCACGCCCGACATCATCCCCGACGCCGATATATACCTACCCGTCGCGCCGGACGCGCTGGCCCAACATATTGTGATAAACCGGCAAACTTACATCGCCGCCCTCACACGCGGTGTCGATGTAGATGTAGAACTCCTGCCCGCCTTGCTGGAAAGCCCCGCGCCGTATATTGGGTTGATCGGCAGCCGTCGGCGTTGGAGCATGACGGTGCAAGGGCTGCAAGCGCGCGGCGTCACGCCGGAGCAGATCGCGCGGGTGCGTTCGCCCATCGGCCTAGAACTCAACGCCGAGACGCCGCGTGAGATCGCGGTTAGCATCATGGCCGAGATTATTATGGTGATGCACGGCGGCACCGGCGCGGTGATGAAGATCACACCGTCGGCGCCGCGTGAGGGTTAACCGATGGGGACGGCGCAGAACTTTGAAAGGCGCGCGGGCCTGCCTATCGGGGCTAGGCCTTCTCTGCGCGCCAGGGTGCCCAGCGCCACCCACGCCAGGCATGAGGGACCAGCCGCATGAAGTCGTAGTGGGTGACGAAGTAGGCCACAAAGAACGCGGCGACAACGTCAATCGTATAGTGGGCGTGTGCCGCCACCAACGCCGCGCCGATCAGTATGCTTATCATCGCTTGCACCAACTTGATGTTCTTATTGACATAGTGCATTTGCATAAAGAACATCGTTTGCACAAGCGCGCTCCCGGTATGTCCGGAGAAGAACATGCCCCGGTAGATGTACTTGGCGGCCAAGTGTGCCTCCCCGAAGGAGGGCGGTTGTGTCTCGGCGAGCGGCGTCAAGACGATGGTCTGCGCACGAATCCAGAACAGCAGTGTCACTTGGAAGAGCAAGACCGGTGCGTCCTTGAACTGGTTGCGCGAGAGGGCATAGATGCTAAGGGCGACCATCACCCAACCCGCAACCTCGCTCACAACGAGCCAGTCTTTGTTCTTGGGGATTATGTCGAAAAGCAGATCATCGGGCTGGGCGAGGGTTTCCGGTGGGTAACGGTCGTCCATGAAGCCGATGTTGAGCATTAGGTTCAGGAGCAAGAAGACCATAAAAGCCATGCTCCAGGCGAGCCGAACGAGGCTGAGCTTGCTAAACATTTGTTTGACGTAGTTGATGAAGTTCATGTAGACATCCAGTTAATTCAGAGAGACGAATACAGCCGCATTATTGTACAGCATCAGCGCGGCCAGCCCAAAAGCCGCTCTATCGACGGGCGGACGTTGAAGCGCGCGCGCAAGGCATTGTACTCGTCTCGTGCCGATCGGGACGGGCGTCCGGTCTGGATGGCGCGGATGAGCACATTCTTGGTGCTGACATCGGGCGTGACGAAGCGGAAGGTCGCGACTTTATAGCCCTCGGCTTCGAGCGCGAGCGCGCGCATGGCGTCGGTGAGCAGGGCGGCGAACTGTTCCTCAAAGAGGCCATAGCGTGTCACGCCGCGCAGAGGGTGGTCCTTGCCCAGCTGCCCCCGCAGTTCTTCGTGGCAGCACGGCACGACAATAATCATCCGGGCCTGGGTGCGCACCCCCAGCGCGATTGCTTCGTCGGTAGCGGTATCGCAACCATGCAGGCTGTAGAGCAAGTCTACCGCGCCCTCGGCTTCAAAATCTGCCAGGGTGGAGGTGTGGAAGGACATCTGAGAGTAGCCAAGCGTCGCTTGGATCGCGCGGCTGCGCGCGATGAGCTTGGCGTTAGAGTCTATGCCGGTGAAGTGGACCGGATAGCCCAGCTCCTCGTGCAGATAGTAGTAGAGCACAAAGCTCAGATAGCTTTTGCCGCACGCCGCATCCACCACGCGCACGTTCTTTATGCCCATCTCGCGCAGACCACCATAGACCGCCTTCGCGAGATTCTTGATCTGGATGAGCTTGTCGCGCTGTTTGCGCCGGATCACGCCCTGGGCGCTCACCACACCCAGCTCGGCCAGCACACGCCGCGCCTCCGGCGACCGGAGTATGAATTCTTCGTCGAAGGTGGCCGCGCTCCACATCTGCGCTTTGAAGTCGGCGCGCGCCTCGGTGCGCATCCCGATGCCCTTGCGCGTCTTCTCATAGTGTGTGATCTCGTCGAGCGTCTCGCACTCCAGCCGATCATACGCGCCGACGAAGCTCTCTTGTGCCAGGGCAAGCACGCCGTCTAGGTCAACCACGCGCGGCGGTGCATCGCCGCGCAGCACGCGGAAGGTCTGGGCACCCGGTGTGCGGTGCAGAGGGCTGATGCTGATTTCGGGTTCCGCGCCGCGCAGAACTGCCTTGCTAAAGTCGCCGCGTTCGAGCCGCGCGCCCAGCCCCATGAAAAGATATTGTTCGGTCACTGCGTCTCAAGTCCTTTTGTGTGTGTGTTACCGCCACGCATCGAGCGCGTCGAGCCGCGCCCGCAGCCTCTCTTGCTCGGCGTGCAGCGCCTCGATCTGCGCGGTGAGGTTGAGGATGATGTGCACGCCGGCCAGGTTCACACCCAGGTCGGCGCTGAGCCGCGTGATCTTGTGCAGGCGTTCTATATCGTCAGGCGAATAGAGCCGCATATTGCCGGGCGAACGGCGTGGCACCACCAACCCTTCGTCCTCATACTTGCGCAAGGTCTGGGGGTGCAGGTTCACCATGCGCGCGGCAACGCTGATAGAATAACACGGTTCGTCTTGGCTGATCTCCGGGGTATCCATAAGTATCTCTGCCTCTAGCGCGGCCTTGTGCCCAGCGTCACGGCAATGTCGAAGGTCTGGGTGCCGCGCACTACCGTCAGGATGGCGATATCGCCCGGTCGGGTCTTCCCAACCAGGTAAGCTACCAGATCGTCCATATCATGCACCGCTTGCCCGTTGATGGCGATGATGACATCGCCGCCGGCCCGGATCACTTCCCCGCGCACGGTCTCGTCTCGGTTACCGCCCTTGATGCCGGCTGCCTCGGCAGGGCCGTCTGCCAGGACGTTTGTCACCAAGACGCCATAGTTGACCGCCAGTCCGAGCGGCTCGGCCAGCTCCGGCACGCTGAAGACCGCGCTGCTCTCGACGCCCAACCAAGCATAATCTACATACCCTTGTGCGATCAACTGCGGCACCACATACTTCACCGTGTCGATGGGCACCGCGAAGGCGACGCCTTGAAACATACCGGTTTCGGTGCGGATGGCGGTGTTCACGCCGACAACCTCCCCGCGTAGGTTCAGGAGCGGGCCGCCCGAATTGCCGGGGTTGACCTCGGCGTCGGTCTGGATGATGTCCGGGTTTTGATAGTTATTGGCACCGGCAACGCCGGTCACGAGCTGGCGCGAGGGCAGTGTGCGCCCCAGTGCGCTGACTATGCCGCTGGTCATCGTGCCCGAAAGCCCAAAGGGGTTGCCTATGGCGACCACGCGCTGCCCGACGCGCAGATCAGCCGAGACCCCGAAGGTGACCGGGCGCAGCAAGTCCGGGTCTACGTCTACGCGGATGACCGCCAGGTCGCTATAGGCATCGACCGCGACAAGTTCGGCACCGAAGACTTGCCCGTCGTAGAAGGTCACCCGGATTTCGACCGCTTGGTCGATGACGTGGTTATTGGTGACAATGTGCCCGTCCATGTCGTAGACAAAGCCCGATCCGCCCCGTGCGCCAGCCGGTGTATCGTCGGTGCCGATATCGATGTTGACCACCGAGGGGCTGGCACGTTCGTAGAGGTTGACCAGCAGCAGCTCCTCGCCGGTGATCTCGGTAAGCAGTGTCTCCGGGATTGGGGTAGGGGTGGCGAACTGAAGCGCGCTGGCTTGAGGGTGCGTGTCCGGTTCAGGCGTGCCGGGAGTGCAGGCGGCGAGGACAAGGAGCGATGCGATTATCAAACACAGTCTTTTCATCGAGTCTACCCATACCCCAGATTTTAGAGATGTAGAGAAACAACCTGTGGCGGCATCGTCCTTAAGACGCTTTGCCGTCATGAAGCCGCCGCAGCTCTTCGAACAATGCGCGCTCACGTTTGCTAAGCTCTTGTGGGACCGTCACGGCCACTTCGACATACAAGTCACCATGTACGTTGGGCGCGTTGAGCTTGGGCATCCCCCGGCCCTGCAAGCGAATTTTCTTGCCCGACGATGTGCCCGCCGGAATCTTGAGCGTGACCGTGCCGCCGAGGGTCGGTACGCGCGCCGTGCCGCCGAGCGTAGCGGTATACAGATCGACGTTGAGCTTGCTGTATAGATCGTCCCCCTTGCGTTCGAAGCGGGGGTGTGGCGCGACCTCGACCACCAAGTAGAGGTCACCGGGCGGCCCGCCGGCATATCCGCCGGCTCCCTTGCCGGCCAAGCGAATCTTTGTGCCGGTCTTGGCGCCCTTCGGGATTTTGACCCCGCGCGGTGCATCTCTAAACTGGAGGGTGCGCTTTGTGCCGTGATAGGCTTCTTCCAGGGTGATGCGGATGGGTTGTTCGAGGTCCTGCCCCCGGATGGGCGCTTTGTGTGCTCGACGTGCGCCGGGCTGCGTCCGGCCAAACCCGCCGAAGATGCTGTTGAAGAAGTCGGAGAACCCGCTGCTGCCTTGTCCGCCTTGTGCACCGAAGATGTCGTCCACATTGCGGTATTCGACGCGCACACCGGAGGGTCCATACCCGCCCCTTTGCTGGCGGACAAAGTCGGCCCAGTTTACGCTGTTGCCCCCACCGCTGCGCTGCCAGTCCTGGTAGCGGTCGCCGAGCTGGTCGTATTGGGCGCGCTTCTCTTTATCGCTGAGCACTTCGTAGGCCTCGTTGATCTCCTTAAAACGTTCCTCGGCGCCCTTATCGCCGGGGTTGAGGTCCGGGTGATGCTCACGCGCCAGCCTGCGGAAGGCTTTCTTGATCTCTTTGGCCGAGGCCTTCTTGTCTACGCCCAGGGTTTGATAATAATCTTTATACTCCATCGTGTTTCCTACATTTGGTATATCTGTTCACCCGGAGTTTTGAGCCTTAGGCATCCCCTTCGGTCCCAGACCCTTTTAGGCCCCCTAAGCGCGGCAAAGCCCCCACAGAGAGCAGATATCACTTGATACAATATCACAGTTTGATTGTAAACCTTAAGTCGCAGCTTGTAAACTTTTCTGTACCGGTTCTTATCAACTTTTAATGTTGCCGCTGCCATATCGTCACCCTGCCGAGGGTGGCACAGGCTCTCGTGCGCCGCACTCCGGCGGCACTTGGATGTCAAGCGGGCGGTTGGTCGAGAGCAGGTTAAATTCCATCGTAAGCACGCCCGTTGCAACGCCGAATTCAAAGGCGCTCAGATCGCCGCGCCCGCTCATGCGCCAACGCACAAGGTGCCCCGCGTCGGTGGCGAGCCACACATCGGCGCTGCCCTCGCTCAGGTCGGGATGTTGCAATGCGGTATGATACTGTAAGGTCGCTACACCGTTGACCGTGCCGCCCGGCCCGACATACGACAGCGTCGAGGGGTCGAAGATGTGCAGTTGCTCGGCGATGCCGGGGCCAACTGCCAAGAGTGCCTCGGCGTCACCCCGCGTCGTGTCGCAGTGGACGCCATCCGTGTGATAGGTCATGCCGTCTAGGTAGATTGTGGTGATGGTCGCCTCGTTGGGGACGAGCACGCCGGTGCGGGTCATACGCTGTATGGCGGCGTTAGCGCGTGCCTGTACCTCCAGCCGAATTGTGGTTACGTCGGCGCCCTCGGCATCCTTGACCTTGATGTGCATAGACATCTCGTAGCTCGCAAAGGCTGCCACATCCAGCCCCCGGAAGGGGCGCGCCTCGGCAGCAGTGGGGGGAGGGGTGACGCGCAAGAGGGCCGTGCCGGTCTGGGTGGCGGCGTGGTCTATGTCGAAAGCAGCGTGCTTAGCCGTGCCGCCACCGCAGCGCGTGGCCGTGACAAGGATGACGGTCAGGGCGAGGGCGATGAGCCGGGTTTGTTTGTTTCGCATCAATGCTCCTTATGTGTTGGATGAGCAGCGCGTGCCCCTACATGCACGACTCCGGTGGC